>NZ_JBWAVA010000008.1:0-229518 GCF_056121505.1 Paenibacillus sp. LS-5
AAGCATCCGCTTCTGTGATCTCCTTCGTACAAAACTCGCTTCGTAAGCATTAGCTTAAGTTTTGTAAGCATCCGCTTCTGTGATCTCCTTCGTACAAAACTCGCTTCGTAAGCATTAGCTTAAGTTTTGTAAGCATCCGCTTGCTCAATTACTTCACACTAGCTTCGGCTTTTTCAGCAAAATGGTTATTGACGATCTTGGTTACAGGAACACGCTCCTTCAATTCACCGGCATACTCCATAACATCCAGCAGATTATTCCATTCTTTATCATCGATGACCGGATTTACGGCATACGTATCCTGTTCCTTATAGCGCTTGACCGAAGAAATCACAATATCCCTGTCTGTTTTTTCAAAGTAAGGCATAATTGCATCAGCAATTTCCTCAGGGCTGTGCGCCTTCACCCAAAGCTGTGCCCGCTGGATGGCATTTGTATATTTTTGCACGGTATCGCCGTTTTTGCTGATATAGCTTTGTTTGGACATAAAAACCGTATAAGGCAGATAACCGCTCTCCAATCCAAAAGAAGCAACCACCTCTCCGCGCTTCTCACGCTCAAATATGGAAGCCGTTGGTTCAAAAAGCTGCACATAATCCCCCGTTCCTGAGGCAAAAGCACCCGCAATATTGGCAAAATCAATATTTTGAATCAGTGTGAGGTCCTTTCCCGAATCGATCCCCTTCTGCAGCAGGGTAAATGCACCTGCCATTTGCGGCATCCCGCCTTTTCTCTGGCCCAGAAATGTACTCCCCTTCAATTTGTCCCATTGGAAATCCGAATCCGCTTTACGTGCGAACAGGAATGTGCCGTCCCTCTGTGTAAGCTGTGCAAAATTGATGACAGGATCATCCGCTCCTTGCTGATAAACATAGATTGAGGTTTCAGATCCTACGAGCGCCACATCAATCGCCCCGGATAGCAAAGCTGTCATCGTTTTATCTCCGCCTGGAATCGTCTGCAGTTCAACCGCCAGTCCTTCGTCTTTAAAGAAATTCTGCGACAATGCCACATATTCAGGCGCATAAAAAACCGAACGGGTAACTTCACCGACTTTAACTTTCACCTCAGCCGAGTCTCCTTCACACCCGGCGAGCAGAGAAAAACATAGCGGGATGATCATGAGCGACAATGAAATTTTTTTCCTGATATTCATCCTTCATTCCCCTTTCTTTCAGGGTCTTCGCCCTTGATTAAGCATATGCATCTGCCTAAAGAATGGTTAACTGACATGAAGTATATCGTTTGCACTCTAATCAAGCGTTATTTGACTGTTCTTCATAGTGTTTTTTGATGTAGTCTTTTCATTTTCTCAGCAAAATCTGTTAATAAGCTCAGAAAAATGAAAGAATACCGAGATAACCGTAGATATTACGGCCTATAGCCTGATATTCCGTATTATTAGTGGTTATTTAATCGTTCACACATTGTGCAAACGTTTTACCAAAAACATTTTATCTACTATTATATTTGTAAAGCGCTTACCAAAATACATACTTGGATTTGTAATCCGTTTGGAAGGGGAATCATTAATGACTCATTTATTCAAAACAACCCATAGGAAGCATTTTCTGTCTGCAGTTGCCCTTGCCGGGCTCTCTGCTGTTCTGCTTGCAGGATGTTCAGGAGGCAACGCCTCTGAAGCCAACATCACCTCCCCCACGAGTACAGCTGTCACCGGACCGTCAGCTTCTATCGGCTCTGAATCTGCTGCATCGCATTCTCCATCCCATTCATCTATCTCCTCATCCGTAGCGGTTGATGAACAGCCGTCCACGGTTTTTTATGAAATTTTTGTCCGTTCGTTCTATGACTCGGATGGTGACGGGATTGGTGATCTGAAGGGTATTACGGAGAAGCTCGACTACCTCAATGATGGTGATCCTTCAACCAAGGACGATCTGGGAATAGGGGGCATCTGGCTGATGCCTGTAAACCCCTCACCCAGCTACCACGGCTATGATGTCACTGATTACCGCAGCATTAACCCTGATTATGGAACTATAGAAGATATGCAGACTCTAATCACTGAAGCGCATAAGCGTGGAATCAAGGTCATCATGGATCTGGTGGTCAATCATACTTCCAAAGAGCATCCATGGTTCGTAGACTCGGCCAAAAATCCGGATGGAAAATACCGGAACTGGTACATATGGGCAGAAGATCAACACCGGTCTATAAGCGGAACAAGTGCAGCGGGGAGCGGTAATCCGTGGCATGAACTTTTAGGCAGCCATTACATGGGCACATTCTGGGATGGGATGCCGGATCTGAATTTCGATAATCCGCAGGTTCGGACTGAGATGGAGAGTATCGGAAAGTATTGGCTAAAGCTTGGTCTCGACGGTTTCCGTCTGGATGCCGCGAAACACATCTACGAGGATCTGCTATCCGATAAAAGTGCAGCCACAACAGCAAAAAACGTAGCCTGGTGGCAAGAGTTCCGTCAGTCCATGAATGAGGTTAATCCTAAGGCTTATATCGTGGGTGAAGTTTGGGAGAATTCTGCTGTTTCCGTCGGAGCTTATCTGGATCATGCTTTCGATTCCGGGTTCAATTTCGGATTGGCCGAAGCCCTGGTGAACTCTGCCGCAACAGAGAAAGACAGCGGCATTGCTTTTACACTTGAACGGACCTACAAGCTGTATTCCCAACTTTCTGAAGGTGCTTTTACAGACGCTATCTTTCTGACCAACCATGATCAGAACAGAGTAATGAGTCAACTGCAGGACCAGCCCCAGCATGCCAAAATGGCCGCGTCCATGCTGTTGACCCTGCCCGGAAACCCTTTTATTTACTATGGTGAGGAAATTGGAATGCTTGGTGTCAAACCAGACGAGGGGATCCGCGAACCCATGCGCTGGACAGCAGGCCAACCATCCGGTGGACAGACTACATGGGAGCTTGATAGCAATAACGATGCCGGGTCAGATGTCAATGTTGAAAGTCAACTGAATAGCAGTGGTTCCCTGCTGGAACGATATCGTCAGCTTATTTCAGTTCGAGGTGAACTGCCAGCGCTGCGGGATGGGGACATTCGTGACTATCCTTCTGGTCAAGCGGGCGTAATGTCTTTCGAGCGGATCACTTCTGCACAGCAAGTCTTGGTTGCCCATAACCTGACTGGTGAAGCAGTATCTATTCCTATCCGTCCGGGAACCGGCGAACACACTTATAATAAAATTATACAAGTAATTCCTGGCACAGCCCGCTTGAATCAGGGTATCCTCACAGTTCCACCTTATACAACTGTCATTATGGAGTAGACAATGGAGATGGACAGACTAACCACTTATGTAATATAGAGCAAAGCTGTGGTCTTGTGAGCGGGGCAGCATTCATCCAGTCTTCCGAGCTTCTGGAACTGATCCGGATCAGCCAACCGCCGGCAGCATCCTCCAGATAGGAGGCCCGCTCAAAAGTCCATTTGCCTTTGGTACGATTACATAACCTCAGCTCAGCAGCAGCGTTAGAATGTTTCATTGCCTTAGCCAGCAAGGAGGCTTGTTCTACATCACCCGTTTCGGCAGCCAGTCGTTCAGATAAAAAGTATAATGTGAACGTATCCGCATTCTTTTGAAGCTTCTCATACTTGTGTTTTGATATCATCAGGGCAGGCATTTTCGTATCCAAATCCTCTGTCTGCTGAAAGCAATTCATCAGATAATAACAAGCGCGCCTAATCTCTTCCGGTGTTTTGAGTGCACAGCTGAAAGCATCGGGATCTTTTAGATAGAGTATCAGTGTTTCATCTTTGTTGGCCAGCAAGCATAAATCCTGTACATACTCCCCTTCACGAAACTCCAGACGGCATATACGGTCCGCTAAAGCCCCCTTTTGCAGCACCTCCCGTACTCTCGCATTACAAGATGTTTCAGGGAACAGAAAATGCGCTAAATATAACCTATCATGGATATTCACATCAATGTATCCTTCCCGGATAAGGCTTCAGCTATAAAACTTGTAATCTTTATGTTATCATAAGCTAATTTTAAGGTAAAATTAAGAAAGCAAGGGTATAGTCAATATCATGAAATACTTGTAGCGAGGTGATTTCAATGAGAATGCTCATCACATTTCAGAACAAGCTTGTACCTGTATACTTCACTACAGAAAACAAACAACCCACTCAAAAAGTACTTCGACTGCTTAACAGCACGCTTGAACTCAAAATTCAAAAGGGCAAAAGCGCCCTGCAGAAATGTTTGAATTCTCTGATTAGTATCGAAATTAAAGGTTCTGAAGCTATATTGCACAGTTACAGTGAAAATGATTCATTGGCCTTGTCCCTCTATTAATAGAGGGATTTTTTTTGTTTACGGAATACCCGCCTATACATAAGGACACTGGAAAAAAAGCATAGAAAAAGAGCGAATTCCTATCCAAGGAATTCGCTCTGCTATATATATATCGGGCACAATTTTTCATGGGAGACATGAAGCTAACTGATCCGGTGAATGGATGTCTTCTCTTGTTTTTCAGCTTTCTGAATCCGCAGCTTGAACAGCTTCACTAGGTTGCGCCGGGTATGCTCTTCGTGACAGCTGTCCAGTTTTTTTATAATAAAACGGTCAATGGACATGTCAATCGCTCCTTTGGTTTGGATTCCTTTACAGCTATAGCAGAGAGGAAATCATTTCCTGCACCCTGTAACACCTATATAACCGGGTCTCTGTTTCCTTAAACCTGTCCTCCAAAACGCAAAAAAACCAAGCGAATGACGCAATTACTATATATTGAGTCTAGATAGCCCAAACGATTCAAACGGCCTGGAGATATGGTAGCGATGCAAAGAATAGAGTCTTAATGTCGAACAAAAAAAATTTTAATCGACGGATATTTACAAACAAATAATTAAATGCTATATTAACGTTAGTTAATAAATAAACGATATTTAAGGAGAAATCATAATGTCAAATGTACTTTTTATCAAAGCAAACAACCGTCCTGCAGACCAAGCAGTAAGTGTTCAACTGTATAACGCGTTTCTGGCAAGCTACAAGGAAACTCATCCTAACGATTCAATTACCGAGCTGGATTTGTTCGCTGAACAACTTCCATACTATGATAATACCTTGATTACAGGGATGTACAAAGCTGCCCAGGGCTACGAAGCTACTCCCGAAGAAGCTGCAGGCGCTGCTGTAGTAAAAAAATATCTTGATCAATTCATGGCTGCAGATAAAGTAGTCTTTGCTTTCCCGCTGTGGAACTTGACCGTTCCTGCTGTACTGCATACTTACATTGATTACTTGAGCCAGGCTGGTACAACCTTTAAATACACTGCAGAAGGTCCAGTTGGACTTGTGACTGACAAAAAGGCAGTCATTCTGAATGCCAGAGGCGGTGTTTATTCTGAAGGTCCAGCTGCTACTGCTGAAATGGCTGTGAATTATGTAGCAGGTATGCTGAACTTCTGGGGCTTCAAGGAAACTACTCAGGTTATCATCGAAGGACACAACCAGAACCCGCAGCAATCTGCACAGATCATTGCAGACGGCCTGCAATTGGCTAAAACTGCAGCTGCATCATTCTAAGTTGAGAGACATCTCCCCTTTTACATCATCCGGACTTTTATTTATATATAGTTAGGCGGAGTATCATAAGCCATCTTCGCCGGACAGTAATCAAGGGACCCATACAGCCGTTCAACGGCTGCATGGGTCCCTTGTGTTCTAATCGGACATGCCAGATATTCCTCTCAATATTCGTCCAGCTCGCGGCGCCAGTCTGAACTCCGGGTACGGGAACCTCCAGCCTTCGTTGCAGCTGCAGCAGTTTTTCGCTTCTGCTTCACCTCTTTGCTGCTCTGATACTGCAGTTCACGCTGTGTTTTGCGGTAATTCATGAGCCGTTTCTCATTCAGCTCCCCGTTTGCCATAGCCTCAAGTACCGCGCAGCCTTCTTCATATTCATGCCTGCAATCACTGAAGCGGCATTCGGTAGCCAGTCTGCTGATATCACCGAAGGCGAGATCAAGACCACCTTCATCCTCCCATAGCTGCAGCTCACGCATCCCGGGAGTATCCACAATGATTCCGCCATCCGGCAGGACGAACATTTCCCGATGAGTAGTTGTATGCCGTCCCCTGCTGTCCCCTTCGCGCACGTCCTGAGTAAGCTGTAGGTTACGGCCGCTGAGCCAGTTTACCATCGTCGATTTGCCGCAGCCGGAGGAGCCGGTAAGAGCAACAGTCTTCCCGAAACTGATATAGGGCAGCAGCTCTTCTCGCCCGTCTCCAAGTAACGCACTAACCGCATGTATAGCTACACCGGGCGCCGCCTGTTCCATCTCGGCAATTTTACTCTCCGCATCCAGGCAGAGATCGGCTTTGGTCAACAAAATGACCGGATTAGCACCACTGTTCCAGGCCATGATCAGATACCTCTCCATACGCCGGACATTAAAATCATCATTTAGTGCGCTGACAAGGAACAGCGTGTCTACGTTGGATGCTACAATCTGTTCGTCCAAGGTATTCCCTGCCACTTTCCGGGAGATGACACTTTGACGCGGCAGAACCCCATGTAGCACGGCATGCTCTCCGCCATTCTGCATCGCCAGAACTACCCAGTCGCCGATCGCCGGATATTCCCCGGAGTCAGACAGCGAATGTCTGAGTTTCCCTGAAAGCTCGCTCCAGGTCTCTCCGGTTTCCGCCATTACTCTGTACTTGCTGCCGAAATCGCCGACAATTCTTCCCGGCACGTACTCTTTTCCTCCAAATTCTAATACCTTTTCATCCCACTTGCTTTGCCAGTTCTCGTTCCAGCCGTATTGTTCTATTATCATTATGGCCTCCTGAATTTTTTGTAATGGAATTCATTTATGCATCCTGTCTGACATTTTCTGCTCTGTTTACGTACTTCCCGGAACACAAAAAGCCGCCGGAATCCACATTCCGGCGGCTTCTTTTCACATGCGAAAAATAACGGTCTCTTCCCTATAACAGGACAGACCAGGAATTTCCGCACGCGGTAGTTGCAGTAATATCAATCCCTGCACATACACACGCAAAAAAGCCGCCGGAACCGATACGGTTCCCGGCGGCTCTATAAGGCATCATAGAGTTGGCCTGCGAAGCTGCAATCCTTACTCTGCAGCCTCTGTTCCCGGAAGACACGTATCCTGAGCAGTATTAACCGATAACGAAGTAACCGTATAAACTGTCATATAACATCGTCTCCTTCCGAACTAATATGGTGTAATGATATACGGCGCTGCATTATTTTGTCAACCCCGTAATCTTATGCGGCTATAAAATAGACTTCAGTTCATCCAGCTCATGAATGGTCTTCCAGGGATGGGCATCCAGTTGTTCATCCCACGGATGATTTCGCTTAAGCCATATAGTTTCCATACCTGCTTTGGCTGCTCCCCAAATATCATTCACCGGATGATCGCCGATAAACAAGGTTTCATCTGCGGTTGTGCCCAGCCGCTCAAGTGCGAGCCGGTAGATACCCGGATCAGGCTTGCTGATCCCAACCTCTCCGGAAATAACAATCTGCTCGAAGTAACCGCGTATCTGAAGCAAATCGATTTTGCCATACTGGATATCCTTTTTGCCGTTTGTAACCAGCCCCATAACATACCCTTGCTCCCGGCAATATTCCAGAATCTCTACAGCATGCTTCATAGGCGCTCCGTGAGTAATATAGGTCTCGTCATAATAGTCACGTATCTCCGCAGCCGTTACAACTTTCTCCCAAGGCAGAACACGGCTGAGCTCGGCGAAAAAACCATCTTTGTCCCGGTATCCGTCCGCATCTCTGACAATAATATCCTCCACGACCCGCCCCGCTTCTTCCGGCTCCAAATGACCCAGCAAATCCTGCACGAACTTGCGGCTGAAGCTGCGGAAAGTACGATCGCGATCCATTAGTGTATTGTCCAGATCAAACAGCAAAGCTTGTACTTCTCTCATTCCAAGTTCCCCTTATGTCTTGAATTTCATTCCGTGACCCTTCAGAAATCCATTGTACTATGGGGAAACTCGCCAAGAAAAGACCATTCCGGTAAAAGAGATCTTACACCCCTTCATCTGAACAGTCTAGGGACTACTATCCTGTTATTCAAAATGCTCCGGCCGATGGGTAAGCATCAATTCCTCTTCGGTAATATATAAAGGAAAAGGCGGAGTTTCTTTTAGATACCGTTCACTGGCAAGCAGCCGGTAATGCACCTCTGGCAGCCAGGCATCCTCAACCAGCGGGAGTTTTCCGGTATCGTTAATATAATTATCTACAGCCGCTTGGACCAGATCCAGATAGTAAGGCACAAGCTTGTCAGCTTCCTCAAAAATCTCAAAGGTCTCCCGGGACATATAGAACTTTTGCTCGGGTACACCGCCTAAATAACGTCTGAGCCGGCTTAGGTCAATGCTTTTATCCTTTAACAGCAAAGCCGTACGGTTAATAGGAGCGGGCATATCTTCTTCAAATTGCCTTACAGCCTGTTTGATCTGCGGCAAGGTAACAGTAATAGGGACAGTGGATGTATTCTTTTTGGCGCGCTTGAAAATCATACTGAAAGTCTCCTTTCGAAGTATATGTCAGATAACGCTTACAATTCCATTTTATTCGTTATTCAGACATTTAATCAGCTTGCCTGACTTTCGTCACAGAAATTCCCCAATCTTTAGATCATTATTTGACATTTTCCCAATGCGTCCATAACTCGGGCGGGTTTAGCTCATAGTGATCATTCTGCCGGTACATGAATTGATGCATAACGAACTCGCGTCGGATGGTTGCGTAATCTTCATGAAAGGGTTTAATGAACTCGTTGATCTCTTTCTCCGTATAGACAACACCAGGTTCCAATTTTTCGACGATATACTGCAAAGCGATCAGTTTCTTTTTGTACTGGGCTGGGATCTGCCGCAAACGTCCGTCTTTGGCGAAGAAATTCCGCAGCACCGAATCCTTCAGACTAGCATCAGGTGACTCTTTCTCCATATCTTCCACCCCTTTTGCAAAAATAAACTTCAACGATGCCTCCGAACCGGCCTGAATGAATTCAGGGTTCAGCATGAAATAAACGGTGTTCTTGTCTCTCCGCTCATTTATGAGCGCTGCTTCCCGTAGTTTGGCGGCATGATGTGTAACCGTAGGCTGTGACAGATTCAGCTTCTCTGCCAAGGCCTGCCCGTGAACCTCCCCCTTGGACAGCAGCAGAAGAATCCGTAAACGTGTAGGGTCTGATAAGGCTTTGTGGTAATTCACAATTTTATCAAGCTGCAATGGGGCCACTCTCCTGTGCATATGATCAGCAACTGCTGAATGCAATTAATTTAGATATATATCTAATTATATGCTTTTCTATGGAATGGAGCAAGAGCAATCAACTGATTTTGCGGGATGAATGGCGAAAATATATAATATAGGGTACGATTTATGGTATAAGCAAGTAATTCTCCGGGAGGTTTGAAGCTTAATGAAAGATGTCATCATTATCGGGGCAGGTCCTTGCGGTTTATCCGCGGCTATTGAATGCCAGCGCCATGGATTGTCCAGCCTGATCATCGAAAAGAATTTTATTGTCCACTCCATCTATCTCTATCCGACCAATATGCAATTTTTCAGCACAACCGCGCTGCTGGAAATCGGGAATGTACCTTTCACCTCACCCAATGACAAACCCTTCCGTCACGAAGCCTTGGTCTACTACCGCCGTGCCGCTGAACAACATGGACTGGATATAGCCGCTTACGAGGAAGCCTTGTCTGTTCAGCCTTTAGACGACGGGACCTTCGCAGTACATACCCGTAATAAGCGTGGAAAAACGCTAACCCGTAATGCTGCCAATGTCGTAATCTCAACAGGGTATTTCGATCAACCGAACCTGATTGGAATTCCTGGAGAGGAGCTTACCAAGGTCACCCATTATTTTGGCGAAGCCCATCCCTATACGGGGATGAAGGTAACTGTAATCGGAGGCAGCAATTCTGCTGTTGATGCTGCACTGGAGCTGGTCCGCGTTGGGGCCGAGGTGGATATGGTGTACCGGGGAGCCAGTATCTCTGAGAATATCAAGCCATGGGTTCGCCCTATTTTCGAAAGTATGGTTCTGAAAGAGAAGATTGTTGTCCATACCGAGTCACGGGTAACTGAAATTACACCGGGGTCCGTATTCATCACTAGCCACAGCGGTGAAGTGACCGAACTGGATAATGATTTTGTGCTCGCCTTAACCGGATTTAGACCCAGCAGAACGTTACTCTCATCCGCTGGAGTAAGAATGGATGACACCCAGGATAAACCGGCCTTTAATCCTTCTACCATGGAGAGTAATGTACCCGGACTCTATGTCGCAGGAGTCATAGCTTCCGGACGGAATGCCAATGAGGTATTTATCGAAACCGGGCGCGGGCACGGACAACTGATCGCGGATCATATCGTCGCCAAACGTTTGGCCGAATAAATTCTGACACATCCAATATGCATAATCCGATCCAAATGATTAATACATTGGGCATATTAGAAAAAAGGAGTGTGCCTGCTATGGATATTACCTCTTTACTATTGCTCGGTTTTGCTGCACTGGGCATTATCAGTAAAAATTCACCGATCACGATCGCCATGGTTGTTTTGTTGCTGCTGCGGGTGCTTGGACTGCAACAGACTTTTCCCTGGCTTGAAAAGTACGGTCTCACAGTCGGGATTATCATCCTGACGATCGGCGTAATGACTCCGCTGGCCAGCGGTAAAATCTCACTGGACACCATTTGGCACTCCTTTCTGCACTGGAAGTCGCTTGCAGCGATCGGTGTCGGTATGCTGGTAGCCTACCTTGGCGGCCGGGGCGCTCTGCTGATGGGCAGTCAGCCTACGATTGTTGCTGGCCTCTTAATCGGCACTGTACTTGGGGTAGCTTTATTCAAAGGCGTTCCCGTGGGGCCTCTGATCGCTGCCGGGATTTTGTCGCTGCTGATCGGAAGAGGTTAACGCGGCTACGGAAATAAAGAAAGACTGCAGGTTCGCTTAAAAGCGCCTGCAGTCTTTTTAGTTACTCGTTATCGCTAAACCCTGTTCCAGCTTGTCTAATTCCTCAAGCATCCAGCCGCTGCACATTGAACAGCCGGGCATAACTTCCATCGAGCGCCATAAGTCGCTCATGGGTCCCGCGTTCAGTAATTTCCCCATTCTCGAGTACGACAATCTGATCTGCATGGGTAATTGTAGACAGCCTGTGGGCCACAATTAATGTGGTACGCTCCGAAGCCAGTGATTGCAGCGCCTGCTGGATCAGATGCTCGGATTCCAAGTCGAGCGCCGAGGTGGCCTCGTCAAGAATCAGCACCTTGGGATCTTTTAGGAATACACGTGCGATGGCGACGCGCTGCTTCTGTCCACCGGACAGCTTCACTCCACGTTCTCCCACCTCCGTGTCATACCCTTCCGGCAGCTGCATAATGAAATCATGAGCATTGGCAGCCTGAGCAGCCGCGACAATCTCCTGCTCCCCTGCCAGCGGATTACCGAAGAGGATGTTATCCCGTACTGACCCGCTAAAGAGGAAGTTGTCCTGCAGCACCATACCGACAGTCCGCCGCAAGCTCTCCTGCGTCAGACCTCTGACATCCTGTCCGTCCATGCACAGGCTGCCTTCCGTTATATCATAGAAACGCGGGATGAGGCTGATTAATGAGGATTTCCCTCCCCCGCTCATGCCGACAAAAGCCACTGTCTGCCCCGGATCGATGCGAAGTTCGATATTTTTCAATACCCAGTCATGCTCATCGTTGTATTTGAACCATACCTTTCGGAACTCTATGGCTCCAGACGGCGCCACAAGCGGCTTGGCCCCTGGTTCGTCGACAATATCATACGGCTCATCCAGAAGTTCCATCACCCGCTCCAGCGATGCAGATGCTTGGGTAAGCACGGTTGAGGAGTTGATCAGACGCCGCAACGGGGCATACATCCGGTCCAGATAGCCGAAGAATGCCACGAAGGTCCCGAGTGACAAATTCCCGTGAATGACCTGGTAGCCACCGTACCCGATCACCAGTAGCGGTGCGATATCCGTCAGGGTATTGATAATAGCGAAGGTCACAGCATTCCAGCGCGTCTGGGCCATCGCTTTTTCCAAAAATTTGCCGTTGATATCTTCGAACTGCTTCTTGTCCACCCGCTCCATGGTGAAGCTGCGGATAATCGCAATCCCCTGAATCCGTTCATGCAAATATCCTTGTATCGCTGCAAGCGCCTGGGAACGGTCCTTGGTCAGGAGCTTAAGCCGCTTGTAAAGTGTATTCACCGCGATGCCATACAGTGGCAGTATAGCAATCGACACTAGTGCCAGCACCGGATTCAGATAAAACATAAAAGCAAGGGCGAACACCAGCGTGAACATATCCAGCCAGACATTCATCATACCCACTTCAACAAGGTTCTTACTCTGCTCGACGTCATTGATGAATCTAGAGATCGCTTCGCCGACCTTAGTATTCTGATAATAGCGAAGAGAGAGACGCTGCAGATGACCATAGAGTCTATTGCGCATATCAAATAACACTCTGCTGGTAATCAGTTGGGCAAAATACTGGCGGTAATACTCCACTGGCCCCCTTATAATAATGAATAGCACAAGTGAGCCTCCGAGCACTGTCATTAGCTTGGATACCCGCTCTGCGACAGAAAGTACAGGATTGTTCAGCAGGTCATCAACTACATATTTCAGGATGAGCGGCAAGGTAAGCGGAATACTGAACTTGATCATCCCGATGAACAGGGTAAGGACGATCCATTTCATGTAGGGCCGTACAAATGTATAATAAGATTTCCATTGCTTCACAGGAACTAACGTCCTTTCTCTTTACCGTGTTGATTGGGCACTGTTGACATTTGCGCTCCACAGTGTTTTTATAATTTTAAGTCCATAGGTACGCGTTCAACTCTATTTAGCAGTACCCGAACTTCAGGAGGATAACGATGTCCAGACAATTTGTGACCGAAGCCGTCATGATGGCGATTTACGGCCAGCTTCTCATTCCAAGGAGCCCCGTAGAATATATTGTGCCTTACACTACAGTGATGGAATTATACGAACTGCGGGACAGCGACGAACCTCTGATGAGTCATGCAGAAGATGACGAGCATGTGAAGCTCAAAATCCGCGAACTTATTGCTTATTTCGAGCAGCCGCTGAATTCCAAAAAAATCAACCGCTGCCTGAACATCCCCTGGGCTAAAAGCTCCGGCATCCTGATGGGCAACCACACACAGATCACTATTATCAACAGTGTCGATAACGCAACGTATGGAGAAACGTTCGACCCGATTGAAACGGAGCTGCTGCTGACCTCACAGCGGGAGAAAGTGCCGATTCTTACCGATCAATTCGAGCTGATTCAGCGCATCATTGAAAACGGTGTTCCTGTTCAGGTGTTTGATATTGATGATTTTGAATTTGCCATGGAGGAAGAAACCTACCACAGTTCACCTTAAACTCCATCAGTCCTGCAGCGGACCATCCCGCTATGGCTGCCATACAAAAAGCCCTGCCTTATGGCAAGGGCTTCTTGGCCATATTAATAACCGCAATGCTTCACCGCTCAAGAACTCCGGCTGCCGCCTCAGGCTCATACCTGTACTCAATGTCATCCTCGGCTTCAGAATAGACAATGGATAGGCCATACCCCTCCATATACCAAAGATCCTGCTCTTCCATATAAAAAACAATTCCCGACTGATCCGTCTCTATAGAAGGACGGCCCGGAGGCTCATTCGCAATCCCCAACGAAAAGCCCGGGTGCAATCCTCCTCCAGAGCTATAACGTGGAAATAAACGGATATAAGCCCCGTCTTGCAGGGAAAGTTCCCGCTTGAACCAGGCGGCGGCGTCTTTGCTGATTACCATCTTCATCTGTATAAGCACCTCCTGAATATTCTTATCATACTGAAATTATAGCTATATTCCAAATCATATACGAGGATATCATTCTACAGCTTATTCGAAATTTATTCAAAATTACATTTGACAATTCTTCCGGCCGGGTGATAAACTCGGAACATAACGAAGCGTCTTCAAGTTATTACCAAAATTAATGAAAGGGGTGAGCGCGGTGTTTAACCTTGTACCTGTATATTTCCTAACTATTGTCGGCACACATACACAACTGAATACCGAAGCAGCCCTAGCAGTGGAAACCTCCTGAGATTCATACGTGTTACGCGTACCGTATAAGATCAGGTTAGGCAAGTCTCTTCCATGTCTCCGTGCTGCAATACAGCACCGTGGACATGATAGCTGATGTAATTTTCAGGCATATCATCCGTTACCGGATGGTATGCCTTTTTGCATGTTGGTCAGAGTTGCCACTTTCATTAATCACAACTTTCTTGACGTTAACTAAAGCCGACAATCATTTCAACACGAAAGGAAGGGATTTCCCTTGTTCTCCGTTCTCCGCAATCTCGGCTGGTTTTTCCGCCGCGAAAAAAAGCGCTATGCTATTGGACTTATTTTTCTAATTGTCGCCGGTGTTCTGGAGCTTCTGCCTCCCCGTCTGCTAGGCAACGCCATCGATGACATTGTCAGCGGGTCGATCACCGCAAGTTCACTCATGAAGTACATTGGCATGATTATTCTCATGCTGCTGATTATCTATTGGATCACCTACATATGGATGCATAAGCTATTCGGAGGGTCCAACCTGGTAGAGCGGTTATTGCGCTCCCGCTTCATGAACCATCTGATGACTATGACCCCTTCGTTCTTTGAGCGTAACCGTACAGGTGACCTGATGGCCCGGGCTACCAACGATATCCGTGCCGTCTCGGCAACTGTTGGCTTCGGGATGCTTACACTCGTCGATTCAACCATCTTCCTCTCTGTCGTACTGCTCGCCATGGGTTTCCTGGTGAGTTGGAAGCTGACCCTTGCGGCCGTACTGCCGCTGCCGCTCATCGCGATCGCCATGATCTTCTATGGCAAAGCCATTCATGACCGCTATAGCCTGGCGCAGGACGCGTTCGGCGACATGAACGATCAGGTACTGGAATCGGTATCCGGTATTCGTGTCATCCGCGCTTATGTGCAGGAACGGCATGACGAGAAACGTTTTAGCGACATTACGGATGATGTCTACCGCAAGAATATGGCCGTAGCGCGAGTTGATTCCTTCTTCGAGCCAACCATCCGGCTGTGCGTCGGGCTCAGCTACATTATCGCTCTTACTTATGGGATTTATCTTGTTTTCCGCAATCAAATTACCTTGGGCGATCTGGTCTCCTTCAATATGTATCTCGGGATGATCGTCTGGCCGATGTTCGCTATCGGTGAGTTGATCAACATCATGCAGCGGGGCGGTGCATCACTGGAACGGATCGACGAGACATTGAATTCAAAACCTGATGTACAGGATATTGCCCATCCGGTTCCTGTCGCTGAGCCGTCCACTATTGAATTAAAGAACGTAACCTTCCGTTATCCAACCTCAACGGTCGATAATCTGAGCGGGGTTAGCTTCTCTCTCACCCAAGGCCAGACACTCGGCGTAGTCGGCCGTACCGGCAGTGGTAAATCAACCTTGCTCAAACAGCTGCTGCACGAATATCCGACGGGTCAAGGGGAGATTCTGATCTCGGATGTGCCTATTGGGAAGATCGCACTCGATCAGCTTCACAGCTGGATGGGATATGTACCTCAGGAGCAGATTTTATTCTCCAAATCCGTGCGCGAGAACATCCAGTTCGGTCACCACGGAGCCAGTGATGAGCGTATTATGGATGCGATCACAGCAGCAGCATTCCAGAACGATCTGGGTACTTTGTCCGACGGTCTTGATACCTTGGTAGGTGAACGCGGCGTCTCCCTCTCCGGAGGCCAGAAGCAGCGTGTATCAATCTCCAGAGCTTTTATAGCCAATCCTGATATCCTTATTCTAGATGATGCACTGTCCGCTGTTGACGCACGGACTGAGGCCAAGATTATTGAGAACATCCGTGAGGAACGGGCCGGCAAAACTACATTAATCTCTACCCACCGCCTGTCCGCTATTGAGCATGCCGACTTGATTGTCGTGCTGGACAATGGACAGATTACCGAGCGCGGGACCCATCAGGAGCTGCTGGAGTTGAACGGCTGGTACCGTGAGCAATTCGATCGTCAGCAGGTAGAGAACAACCTGACCAATGAATAATAACATTTAGGAGGTGTCACCGTTGACACAGAGTACAGGCAAACGCCTGCTGCAGTATGCTTTAACTGCCAAAAAGACGTTTATCGCAGCACTATTGCTGCTTACCATCGGAGTAGCGGCCGAGCTCGCAGGCCCTTTTATCGCCAAGAGCATGATCGATAATCACATGCTGGGCATCGAGAAGCCTTACTTCCAGACTACCTCGTCCGAGGAAGCAGCTGAATATAACAATACCTACTACAAACGCGGTGACCGTTTTGCGCCGGGTGAAGCCAAAGGCCAGGAGGTCCGCCTGCTTCAGGAAGGCAGATCCTTCTATTTCATCAATGAGCCGGTAGCGCAGCCTGAAGGTGAGCGAACCTACCGTGACGGTTCACTGCATATCAAGCATGGAGACTCTGAAGCAGTCTACCCGGCTGTGAAGCTGTCGGCTGACGAACTGTTTTCCTTTTACAAACCCGAACTTCCTGGGATCTATGAGCTTGTAGGCTTGTACGCCCTATTCCTGGTAATCTCTATCTTTGCCGAATTCGGTAAAACGTACTGGCTGCAATCCTCGGCCAACCAGGTCATCCGCAAGCTGCGGACCGATGTGTATGCGCATATCCAGCGTTTGCCGGTCTACTTTTTTGACAACCTGCCTGCGGGTAAAGTCGTATCCCGGGTGACGAATGATACAGAAGCGGTAAAAGATTTGTTCATAGCCGTATTATCTAACTTCAGTACTGGAATTATCAACATTCTGGGCGTGTACGTTGCCCTGTTCCTGCTGGATATCCGGCTTGGCCTGGTGAGCTTGTTCATCGTACCGATTGTGGTTCTCTGGATCATTCTGTACCGCAAGGTTGCTACCAAATACAATACCATTATCCGTTCCCGTCTTAGTGAAATTAATGCTATCATCAATGAATCGATTCAGGGGATGTCGATTATCCGTATTTTCCGCCGCCAGAAGCAGAGTACGCAAGAGTTCGAGAATCTCAACGACGATTACTTGAAATATCAGAACAAAATGCTGAATTTGAACGCCTTTACGTCTCACAATCTGGTGAATTCGCTGCGGAGCCTCTCCTTTGTACTCGTACTTTGGTACTTCGGATTTGGCAGTCTGGGCGGTTCCACCTTTGTGTCACTTGGTGTACTATATGCATTCGTTGACGTATTGGGACGGATGTTTCAGCCGATTACCGGGATGGTTAACCAGCTAGCCAACCTTGACAGCTCCATGGTATCTGCGGGACGGGTGTTTACGCTGATGGACGAAACGGGTGAACCGGTAACGGATGGAACCATGCCGCGTTACAAAGGAAATGTAGTATTTAAGGATGTCTCTTTTGCCTATAAAAAAGACTTCGTCCTTAAGAATATCTCCTTTGAGGCACGTCCTGGCGAAACCGTCGCCCTCGTAGGCCATACCGGTTCCGGCAAAAGCTCGATTATCAACTTACTGTTCCGCTTTTACGATCCGCAACGCGGCACTATCACGATTGATGGTGAAGAGGTTAAAGGCATACCGAAGCAGTGGCTGCGAAGCCACATGGGGATCGTGTTGCAGGATCCTTATCTCTTCACAGGCACCATCGCTTCAAATGTAAGTCTTGGTGATGAGCGGATCTCCCGCGAACGCGTGGAACGTGCATTGCGAGAAGTAGGTGCAGACAAATTGCTTGCCCATTTGCCGCAAGGTTTCGATGAGCCGGTAGTCGAGAAAGGCAGCACATTGTCAGCAGGACAGCGCCAGCTGATATCGTTCGCCAGAGCATTGTCTTTTGATCCGGCGATTCTGATTCTGGATGAGGCTACTTCCAATATCGATACGGAAACAGAGAGTCTGATCCAGCAAGCGCTTGAGGTTCTCAAAAAGGGACGCACCACCTTCATCATCGCGCATCGCCTCTCCACCATCCGCAGTGCCGATCAGATTCTGGTTCTTCACCGGGGAGAGATTGTAGAACGCGGCAGTCATGATGAATTAATGGCCCTCGGCGGAAGATACTTCCGCATGTATCAGCTGCAGCTGGGTGCAGGTGCAGGCGAAAGCTCGGAGCTATCAGCCCCTGCTTTGGATCAACAGTTCGGCGCTGTCTTGCAGCCATCCCTAAAACAAGTATAAAAGTACGGGTAATGCTCTCTCGGACGGGAGAACCGTAACAAATTAGCCCCTGATGCCTACGTAGGCATCAGGGGCTTTTGTAACCTTGTATTAGGAACATTCGTTCCGTATAATGGAAATAATATATAAGATTGGGGTGGAAACGTTGATCACTTATTCGCTCAGCAAACGGCAGGCAAGGCAGTTCCTGCTTCATCATCAACGGCTCGTCTCGGGCGGTTCGGCACGCGGTAAAGATGCTATTTACGACTTCATCCGCCATGTCGGCTGCATACAATATGATCCGCTGAGTATAGCTGGCCATAATCATGAGCTGGTGCTGCAGGCACGGATCCCCGGTTTCGTTCCGGAACTAGCCTCAGAGCTGTTATATAAGGACAGGCTGCTAATCGATGGCTGGGACAAGAATATGTCGATCTACTGCACAGAAGACTGGCCGTACTTTCAGCGCCGCAGAGATATGGCTGCGGAACGCTATCAGGGAAATGAGACATTGAAAACTATGGTGACGCATGTACGGGAAGAACTGGTACAGCGTGGTCCCCTCTCCTCACTGGATCTGGAGAGTAAGGACAAGATAGATTGGGCCTGGGCTCCGGCGCGGCTATCCCGTGCAGCTATGGAGAGTATGTATTTCTGGGGTGAAATATCCGTTCATCATCGCGTACACACACGCCGCTATTATGATTTCACGGCAAACTTGCTGCCCGAGCATCTGCTCGGCACCAGGGACCCCAACTTGACGGCTGAGCAGCATTTCGACTGGTATGTGCTTCGGAGAATAGGCAGCATCGGTCTGCAATGGAATAAATCCGGTGACGGTTGGCTGGGAATTGCAGGCTTGAAGAGCAAAGAACGGACTGCCGCGATAGAACGGCTGCTCCACAGGGATTACCTCCGTGAGGTCCGCGTCGATGGTCTCAAGCTTCCTTTATACATGCGAACTATTGATGCGTACGTATTAGAAGAGATATTAGCTAATGGCTATGATACCCCTATTAAGAACGAAACCAGCGTTGAATTTGCAGCTGCACTGGCTCCCCTAGACAATCTGCTCTGGGACAGAGAGCTGATCAGGCAATTATTCGGATTCACTTATCGGTGGGAAGTATACAAGCCTATTGCTGAACGGGAATACGGTTACTATGTACTGCCTCTGCTGTACGGAGACCGTTTCATTGCGCGGTTTGAACCGGTGATGGACAAGAAAAACGGTATACTGAACATTTTGCACTGGTGGTGGGAGCCGGATACGGCCTTAAGCCAAGAGATGATCCCCGCGATCACAGCCGCTTTAGGTGCACTAGCAGAGTGCACGCGCGCCTCGTCAATCCGGTTCAATCCCGGAGTGGCGGAGAGCAATGGGCTACAGGGTTTGACGTCCTACTTTCAATAGTACATAACATTTAGATCAGGTTTTCTTCTTCTTCAAGACCCAGTTTGCTATACATTTCAGAGCAATAGCCCTGCAATTTGATCTCAAGCCTGCGGGCTTTATTCTTGAAACGCTTCAGTTCACGGATCATACGTGCTCTGCCCGCAGGCGTGAAGGTCTCTTTAATCCGTTCTTTGAAGTAGTCGTGAACAATATGATTACGCTGCTTCCAGACTTCCTGAAGCTGGTTGGTTTCCTCTTCCGAAAAAGGGAAGTGATGCTGGATTTCTTTGATGAGCTGGCCGAGTGAATTGCTGAGCTTGCGCTGATACAGTTCCGCAAGATCTGCTTCTGTAGGCGTTTTTCCCTGAGACAGCTTCGTTAAAAGCAGCAGGTTGGTCAACTGCTGCTCCAGTGCCTGGCAGTAGTAGACAGCCAGTCCGAAATATGCAAATAGCTCTTTGGATTGTTCACTCTCCGGTATGTGTGTATCCTTCATCTTTCCTCCCGTTCCCCTTTCTGCTTTGGTATTATTCTATCATCACAAGCAGCCTTGTACTTCATACTCAATTCGCCGGGTCTGCTTCAATTTCCTTTTTAACCTGATAGAATGCTTCATCATTACAGCAAAAAAACCAGAACTCCACAGTATGGACTGCGGGAGCCTCTGGTCTTGGAATATCTAACTGGAACCTTGGATAATCTCAGCTAGAATAAAATATATAAATAGATTTGAAACCGATTTAAGCATATACCTCTACTGCGTCACTAATCAACCGGCAGGCTATCGCAGTGGCTCGGCAGGAATCAATACATGCCTGACAATGGGTATGTAGATGTTTGCTGCTCTCTGCTGCACATTTTTCACAGATTTCTGCGCACAGGCGGAGAATTTCTGCTGCGAACGGACTTTGACGGGTCATAGCCTGGACGGCAAAAGAACAAATATCAGCACACTCCCGGTCCAGAATCATACTTTCACGTAATGAGGCAAGATCGTATTCTTTTAGGCTTGAGACGTAGCTATAGTTACAGGCATTCATGGTTTGAATACAAGCATCGATGCACTCCTGATATTGAATTCGGGTCATAGCCTTTTACCTCCTGCAATTTTAATAGGGTATGCCTATGTATTAACCTGCAGGAACTCCAACGAACCATTCTTCTACCGGAAGAAGTCCTTTTAGAGACTTCTTTTAACAGCCGCAGGTCTAGCCATAATTCGCTTCTCCAGTTGGAGAAGACGGGTCCGTAGCTCACTGGAAGAAAAGTGCTCTCCGATGAATACCGCCACATCCGGCACTTCACCCTGAGGTGTGATTTTCATGAAATCCGCCTCTCTATAGGCATACTGGAAGAGAAAGCGGCTGGAAGTATCGCTGAATGTAACAATCCCTTTTGCACGGTAGACATCCCGCGGGAGCTCTTTGACAAACTGCTCGAATTCCTCGCTGTTCACAGGACGTTTGAAGTAATGTGTGTAAGCCATCACATGGTCATGAGACGAATGCGTTACACCCTCCAATTCCGGATTCCCCCCCGCAAGTTCAACTTGACTCTCCGACTCCTCCAGAAGCTCATCGTCAACTTCATAGCGAGCCTCGGTATGAACGCCTCCCATACCTTCCAGTAACGCTTCAGGCTCAAGCTCACAGCGTACAGCTGGCAGTATTTCTGCATAAGCGTTCCATTTGCGCAGAATTACAGTGATTTCTTCCGCTTCCTCCTTCGTCACCCGGTCAGTCTTGTTCAGTATCAGGACTGAAGCACAGCGGATTTGCTCCTGCATCAGCCGGTAGGTCGCACCCTGCTGGGAGCGGTACAGTTCAATCAGATGCGCTGCATCAACAACGGTAATCAGACCTTTCAGTTCCACCAATTGATACAACGAGGTTTCAGTAACTGCGTCTACGATCTCAAGCGGATTGGCTGCCCCAGTTGCTTCAATGACAACAACATCCGGTGATTCTTTTTTAATCAGTGTAGCAAGCTCTGTACTAAGGTCACCCCGGATGGAACAGCAGATACACCCGCCGAGCATTTCCGCCATAGGCACCGACTGCTCTACCAGCAGACCGTCCAGATTCACCTCGCCCAGCTCGTTCATGACTACGGCCGGTTTGAGGCCCTGGCTTTTCCAATGGTTGAGTAGGCGTTGCAGCAATGTTGTTTTGCCGCTCCCTAGAAATCCTGACAATATATAAACTGGCATAGCCTGTTCCATGTTTCATCTCTCCCTGACAAAATTCGGTTCTGGTAGCGAGTGTACTACAAGTACCTTTTCGGTGCAAGATAACAGCTGAAGTATAGGAATTACTTGTGGGCCTGCTCCGCTAGCTTGTCTTTGTCAAGGCAATCCCCTATCATGGGAATAAATCGATCAAATAGGAGTTGGTCTGCCTGTCATCCGTTGATGAACACCGGCGCGAAGCGCCCCAAAGTGTGTCCTGTTATGTTATTACGGTCTCTGACACCCGCACACCGGAAACCGATACCGGAGGCGCACTGATTAGAAGTATGCTCGAAGCATCAGGATATGTAGTTACCGGCAGTACGATCGTCAAGGACGATTATGAAGATATCCGTGAACTGGTCTATAAAAGCTCCGTTCACTCGGGCATCGAAGCCGTGCTCTTGACTGGGGGTACGGGAATCTCTCCGCGGGACACCACTTATGAAGCTGTGGCTTCATTATTGGACAAAACACTTCCGGGCTTCGGTGAGATCTTCAGGCTGCTTAGCTTCACCGAAGACATTGGCTCCGCAGCTATCCTCAGCCGGGCCATTGCCGGCACTATCGGTAACACGGCAGTCTTTTCCATGCCCGGTTCTACCGGTGCGATCAAGCTCGCTATGGAGCGGCTGATTGTCCCCGAGTTAAGACATGTCATGCGGGAGATTTATAAACGTTCGTAGGAGAGAAGTTCAACGGTGATTCCCATTCACTTTATAAGAAAAGGCCGGTATAGCTTCCGTTCCACGGATGCTCACACCGGCCTGCAGTTAAACGCTCGGCAAAACGAAATGATCCCAATTAGTCAGGTGATCCTTGACAGCTGTCGAATCTAAGGCGAACGGACCGAAGCAACTTCACTCCACAGGAGGATCTGCGTGTATATCCGTATCGGGTGCTGTATTCACCCAGCGCGAGAATGATACCTTGAGTCCGGAACGGGTAGGGGCGCAGATAAATGGACCTGCCTTTTTACCAGCTTCATAGGGAAAACGCGCCACCCGGATGGTACGCCAAGGGTGTTTCTCTGTTCTGGCCCTGATCACAACCGCATCATTCATCCGTGAAGCCCGCATCGTGATCACCTCACCGGTCCATTCCGGTACAGGCGACAACGACCAGTCGGAATATCCGTCAGTCACAACCGCACCAATATGCGGCACACCGTCATTCAGCTCAATACCTGCTTTGATCCATACCGTGGAGTTAAGCCACAGCATGATCCCCGCCTGGTCGTACAGCTCTGTAAACCCCTGCAGTGAAAAGCTGACCTCTACCGCATCACTATCCTCCCAAGGAGCCAGGAGTGCATGTCCGTTGTCATGCTGGAAGCCGTACATTGTTTTTTCCCAGTAATCACTGCCTTCTGCTGCTTCCACAACGAATGCTCCATCCTGAACCTTGGCGGTGACTGGTTGATTGCTCCACTCTCCACTCTGCCAATCCACTGCTCTCATCACATGGACACCTCATCTTTCCGCTTGTTCATTACAGCGTTGATCTTCTCTGAGCTAATAAGCATTATAACAATATATCCCACAAGCATAAACGGAAGAATCACAAACGAGCTGCGGGCGGCAATCCATCCTAATAAAGGCGGTAAAAATGCACCTCCCGTATACGCCATAGCCATTTGGTAACCCATAATTCTCTGGGACTGCTCCTTCCCGAAGCGGGCAGGCGTCTCATGTAGCATACATGGAAAGATCGGAGCTGAACCAAGACCCACAAGAATAAATCCAAACAGGGAATACACTGCCGGTAAAGGCAGTAACAGAAGCAGCGCACCAAGCAGCGAAATCAGAATACCCGTACGAATGAGCTGGCGGTTATTGAACCTGAAGGTGACAAATCCTGTGACAAGTCTCCCCACCGTAATTCCTCCGTAATAAAGAGACACCCAACCTGCAGCAGTTGCCGCCGACAATCCCTTCTCATTGACCAGAAAGCTGCTGCCCCAGAGCCCAAGCGTCGCTTCTACCCCACAGTAAAAAAGAAAGGTAATCAGCGCCAGCTTCACACCCTTGATGCGCAGCACACCTGCCACAGGAATCTGCGGTGAGATGATCTCCTGCTGAGATTCTATAGCCTGGGCCTGATCTGCAGGTTCGGCCCTTTTCCAGAGGGGAAGTGCAATGAACAGCAGAATCACCAGTACGAATTGAATCAGGCTGACCGTCAAAAAGCCATGCCGCCAAGAATCACCAGCAGCAATGTAACGCGACATAATAATTGGACCCAGCATAGCGCCTACACCCCAAAAGCAATGAAGCCAGCTCATGTGATGGGCCTTGTAGTGGGTAGCCACATAATTGTTCAGCCCGGTATCAATGGAGCCGGCACCGAGTCCTAGTGGAAAGCACAATACTGCCAGCCAAATGATCGAAGGGGAATAAGTAAAGCCGAGCAAAGCGAGTGCCGTCACAGCAACGCTGATAAAAGTCACCTTCCCCGTACCGAGCTTCTGCAGCACTACGCCACTAGCCAGGCTGGAGACGATTGTACCTGCGACAACGATCATGGATAGCAGTCCCGCAGCATCCACCGGTGCCCCAAAGTCGGGACGCATCATCGGCCAGGCTGCACCAATCATCGAATCCGGCAAGCCAAGACTAATAAAAGCCAAATAAATAATAATCAGAAAAATTGTAGCCATGGATGTCAACCGCCTATGCTTCAGATTTGGTCAATCGCAGCCCTGTCTCCAGAGTTGCAAGTGTTGAAACGATCATTCCTTCTAAATAATCCCCGGCAAAATCCGTACTGAGCACTACACAAGGAACCATCCCTGACGGCAGTAGTGCTGCACATTGTTCCGTTATGAGACTCAGATGTCCCTCCTTCAAAAAACTTCCATATAGTACGATTGTATCAGGATTTAGCACGCTGCTGACCGCAACAGCCAGCTTGGACACGGCATCCGTCAGCTTCGCCGGCGTAGACTGCCACTCACAGCTGTCCCATGAAATGCCCAGAGGAATATTGGCCACTTCCCCGGCAAATCCGCTTCTTCCTTTATATAGCCGGCCATTAATAATCATCCCAGCTCCTGGTGGAAATCGGTCAGGAAAGTACAAATAGACAGCTGAACCCTCCGATTTCATCTCAAACCTGCTGAAGTGACCGATAGCCGCAGCATTCACATCGTTTTCGATCATAACCCGCTTATGATAGTGCTGCCTGAAATACTCTGCAACAGCTATACCGCGCAGAGCTTCATAATCAGAGACCACCAGCCTGCCATCCGCTTCTGCACCGGGTAATCCAAAGCCTATGGCCTCTATAGCCGGATAGAGCACTAACAATTCATCTATAATAGCTTCAAAGCAGGCTAGATCTACTCTAGATACCTGCCTGTTCACCTGATACAGACAGCGCCCGATGAGTGTAACTACAGTACACCTGATACTGATGCCTCCAAGCTCTTCAAACGGGAACATGATAAGTGCCAGAACATGCTCATCATTGTATATGTACTGCTGGGCAGGCCTGCCTCCACTGGACGAAATTTGCCCTGCCGCCTTAACTTCCGAATGCCGGATCAGAAACTCCAGTACTGTACTGACTGTAACGATGCTTAGCCCAGTTTCCTCGGCAATCTGCCGTTTGGTAACCTGTTTATGTTCTTTCAGCACTCCCCGCACCAGGTTGATATTCACTTCTTTAATAACCAGAGCGTTGCCTCCGATATTCTTCATTTTTCTTCACCCCACTTATTATAATACTTTACAAAAGTGTTTTATTAAATAGTTATTCTGATGTATGCTACTTTTTTGATTAAACGAAATTCCGGCCATGTGACGTTCTACGTTCTCCACTTAATACACAACCATGATCCAAAAAAAAGCCCAGCAGATAAATTCTGCCAGGCTTGTGCATTTATTATGGGTATTATCGGCACAGATGTTATAAGTCCTACAAATCCGGGTGCTCGTGTTTGGCTTTGAGACGATTCCAGCGACGTTGTACTTCACCTTCGAAGCTCCGCAGAGCAGGCTCGTTCTCAGGCTTCAGCAAATGTCTGGTTTTGCCCATCGTCTTCAGCCAAGCAGCGACTTCCACACGTTTGTCCTTTTCCTCTGGATTATACGTTATTGTTGTTGTGCCCTGTTCTACTTCGTACAGCGGGAAGAAGCAGGATTCTACGGCCAGCGACACAATATTAGTTCCATCTTTATCTTCACTCATCCAGTTCAGCGGACATGCAATAAGAATCTTGCCGTAGACCAGGCCTTCGTTCTGTGCATACCACTGGGCTTTGGCTGCTTTTTTTAGCAGATCCTGCGGATATGCCTCACAACCAGTAAATACATAAGGGATGTTAGTGGCCGCCATGATTTGAGCGGTATCCTTATGCTGGGTAACTTTACCCTGCTGTGTTTTGCCGATGCTTGAAGTTGAAGTACGATGGCCGAGCGGTGTGGAATACGACTGCTGGGCACCGGTATTCATATATCCTTCGTTGTCATACTCTACAATAATCATCTTATGGCCGCGTAAGGCAGCACCAATAGCTGGACCCATGCCGATATCCATGCCCCCGTCACCAGTTACCATGACAAAGGTGAAGTCCTCCTGAAGTCCCAATCCATCCAGTTCTCCGCGGCGTTTGCGTTCCCAGAACATTTCCACGACACCGGACAACGTAGCTGCACCGTTCTGGAACAGGTTGTGGATGAAGGTCGACTTATGGGCGGAATATGGATAGCCGGTAGTTGTAACCATCGCACACCCTGTGTGATACAGGGCTACAATGTCTCCTTCAATTCCTTTGAAGAACAGCTCCAGACCGGAGAAAATCCCACAGCCCGGACAGGCGCCATGACCCGGTGACAAACGTCTTGGTTTCTTCATCAGGCTGCGGATTGGCGGTACCTTCACACTAAGCTTGCCAGTCTCTTCGTTCTGCTTCACAGTGATTAGACCTGTCTTGAGGGATTCAAAGTTCATCGGCTTCAGCAGGCGCTTCGGTGCTTGGTCCGGTGAACCTGGATTGTGGCCATAGTAGTCAAAAGGAATTTCCACACGATCGGCAGCTACAGCATCCATTGCCAGCTGGAAGAAATGATGCCCGTCTTCAGCGTAGAAATCCTTACCGCCTAATCCATAGATGCGGCTGATTACCTTAGTGGTAGTGTTGCCATATGTGAATAGGGCTGCCTTAATTTCATTGACCATGTTACCGCCGTGTCCACCTACAGAATCTGCACGGTCTCCAACCGTAATAGCCTTCACATTCTTCAATGCTTCAGCGATTTGCTTCTGCGGGAAGGGGCGGATCATGTTAGGGGAGATCGCTCCGGCTTTGATCCCTTGCAGACGAAGCTGGTCGACAACATCTTTGATAATCTCCGAAGCAGAGTTCATCAGGAACACGGCAACATCGGCATCCTCCATCCGGTACTGCTCGATCATCGGATAGTGGCGTCCAGTCAGTTCTGCGAATTCCTGGGCAATCTCTTCGAATACTTCACCAGCATTGTACATGGCAACAGATTGCTGGTAACGGTTATTGATATAATCCGGTTCGTTCATGTAAGGGCCTACCGTAACAGGATTGTTACGGTCTAAGGTGTCTGTAAAGCCAGTAGGCGGCTGTTCGCCTACAAACTTATGAACATCCTCCCGGTGGGCAAAAGCTTGTACACGCCGCTTCTGGTGAGAAGTGAAATAACCATCTGATGCAACCATTACCGGAAGACGGACCTTGGCGTGTTCAGCCAGCTTCAACGCCATCAGATTCATATCATAGACAGACTGAGGATCACGGCACATCAGAATCGGCCAACCGGTGTTCAGGGCAAAATATAAATCGGAGTGGTCCCCGTGAATATTAAGCGGACCGGAGATCGAGCGGCAGATAAGATTCATTACCATTGGCATACGGGTACCTGCTTGTACAGGCAATTGCTCCAGCATAAACATATATCCTTGGGCACTGGTGGCGTTGAATACTCGTCCGCCTGCAGTAGATGCGCCGTAACAGATCCCTGCGGAGCTATGTTCACCATCTGAAGGTACAAGCATGATGTCATGCTGACCGCTGGCTTTCATCGTGTCCAGGAACTGGGCTACTTCTGTTGAAGGTGAAATCGGGAAATAGCCCATCACATGATAATTGATCTGATGGGCGGCATATGCAGCCATTTCGTTACCGGATTCATATAGGAATTTCTGCTCCACTTTGGCGGAGCCTACTTCTTTTTCATAATCTATAGCCATTATTCATTCCACCTTTCTTCGAGAATTAAAGCTGTGTAATCAGATCAAATGTGTGGTGTACCGTGTGGCTGTCAGCATAGCCTTCCTTCTCACGCTGGCTTGATAACGCTGAGGTCGGGCAGGCGTCTATACATTTCAAGCAACCCTTGCAATATTGATAATCAATGCCCGTCAGGAACATTTGCGAACGGCCCTTGCGGTCGATCCGTTCTTCCCATACAAAACACTGGTCCGGACATACTGTATCGCACTGAGCGCAATGAATGCAGGATTCGTTCTCATACGCAGGGATCATGCCGGAGCGTGAGATGCTGAGGTTCTTCAGGAATGTGCTGCCTGGATTAATTATCGAGCCGCCGATCGGCTGCGTATCATATCCCAGAACGCCAATATCGGAACGGACATATTCAGGCATCGTATCCCCTGCTGCCAGCTCAAATCGCATAAACTTCACTTCATTATAGCCGCGGTCAAACGTTGTAATGGCAGACTCGACAGCCTGAGGGTATTTTTTGCCTAGAGACTTCTGAATCACGTCCTTCATCGTTGCGGTATCCAGAAATGGACACAGCCGGAATAACGCGCCTAACATCGCCATATTTACCCGATTCTTCTCTTTCAGTGCAATGCTTGTTGCATCGATTACGGCAATGGTTCCGGCTTTCATCTTCAGCAGCTCTTTCAGTTCCTCCGGCGTTTTGGCCGAATTCACCAGTACGGTGCTCTCTTCAAGAATCCCGCTAGTCACATTGACTGTCTTGGCCAGCGCTTCATGGAACACACCCACCACATGCGGACGTTCCACAGGTGAGGTATCGCGGATATGTGTGTTCAGATCACAGAAGCGGATATGCGCTTTAACTGCAGATCCCTTCTTCTCCGAGCCGTACGAAGAGAAACTGACGCCATTAAGGCCCGCCCCCACTACACCTGCTTCAGCGAGCATCTTACCCGCAAGGTTCGCACCTAAGCCTCCAATGGACTCCAGACGAATCTCGAAAAATCCGAGATCATTGACGATTGGTAATTGTACCACCGACATAACCCCTTTCTTTGTGTCAAGTAGAATAACATCCTTTTGACTTTTTCAACGATTGTAACTTGAAATTGTCAGTCGCGAAGTGACATATCTTGCATTTTCCACGCCTCAGGAATCACATTTATTTATGGATTTCAATCGATTTCTTTATACACGACAGTGCTGCGTTACTTTAATAGAAGGTAATCTGCCATAAAAATGTCTAAATGTGAATATTGTGTGTTAATCCGCACTTCCCAAGTCCAATGTGGAACCAATGTCACCCTTAATTTAGCAATAAAATTAAAAATTAAGATGTTAAATTTATCACATAAATCATGATATTTATCACAGGTCAGAAACCTGTCCGATGAATTTTGAGAGTATCCAAAAAAAGGCTGCTCCTGAGTAGAAGATCTACTCCAGGAACAGCCTCGCTGTCTTTTACTTACTACCAGTTGTCAGCTAAGTTCATCATTCGGATCCGGCATCATATGCTCCGCTATCAGTTGCTGCTTGCGTTTCCATACCTGCTCACTGAGATTCACGCGGTATACCTCGGGATTCAGCTTACGCAGATACTCCGGCCAGAACAAATCAATCTGTTCCTGATGATAGCGGCGGATTTCATCCAGATCCGGCAACGTATAGACCTGGAACCCGTTTACGAAGATCGGCTCCAGCATCGGCAAAGCTTTATATTTCTCCACATACTTCTGCAAATAAGGATGAAGCGGATTGAACAGCTTCAGACGGGCACCACTCTGCGGCTCTTTCTCCCCGGGGAAGCTGATATAGTCAGCCAGGGCTTTGCCTTTGGGGCCAATAATCCGGAAAACATCCTTTTTACCTGGCGTGGATACTTTCTCCGGGTTGGATGAAATCTTGATCGTCGGAACCATTTCGCCGGAAGGCGATTCAATCTCAACAAGCTTATATACACCGCCCAGGGAGGGCTGATCCGAAGCCGTGATGAGTTGTGTGCCGACACCCCACGTATCTATAGCCGCACCCTGGGATTTCAAGTTCATAATCGTATTTTCGTCCAGATCATTCGAGGCCACAATTTTCACATAATCCAGACCCGCATCATCCAGCATTTTGCGAGCTTGGATAGACAGATACGCCAAGTCACCGCTGTCCAGCCGGATACCGTTCATCCGTTTGCCTGCCGCCTCCAGCATCTTGGCTGTATTAATGGCATGCGGCACACCGCTGCGCAGCGTATCGAACGTGTCTACCAGCAGGGTAACACCATCCGGCATTACCTTGGCGTAGGCATCGAAGGCCTCCTGCTCACTGGCAAAGCTCTGTACCCAGGAGTGGGCATGGGTTCCCTTCGTAGGGATGCCGAACTTTTTGCCGGCCAGCATATTCGAGGTTGCGTGGAAGCCTCCCACATAAGCTGCACGTGCACCCCAGACAGCTGCATCCGCTTCCTGTGCCCGGCGTGTACCGAACTCCAGCAGTGTATCCTTTGGAGCCACCTGCTTAATCCGCGAGGCCTTAGTGGCAATCAGTGTCTGGTAGTTCATGAAGTTCAGGATCGCCGTTTCTACCAGCTGCGCCTCCATAATCGTACCCTCGACGCGAATAAGCGGCTCATCCGGGAAAACCAGGGCACCCTCTTTCATAGAATGGATGCTGCCTTGGAAATGGAACTGCAGCAGTTCTTCAAGAAAAGCAGGGGCATAATTCTCTTCCTGCTCCGACAGATAGCGGATATCATCCTCCGTAAAGCGCAACTCGGCAATATACTGGGTGATACGCTCCAGCCCGGCGAATACGGCATAACCATTGCCAAAGGGAAGCTTGCGGAAGTAGGCTTCAAACACCGCTCTGCGCTTATGACTTCCGTTCACCCAATGGGCGTACATCATATTGATTTGATATTTGTCTGTATGTAGAGCAAGTTCTCTCCTCAAAATCCTCATCTCCTAGCTTTTCACTGGTGCATACTGTAGGTGGTTGTTAATAGGTTATTCTGCTTCAACAACGGTAGCTCCGAGGCTTCCGCTGAAATGTCCAAGCGCCCAGTTATAGCCTTCCGGATTGAAGCTGGCCACCGCATCCTTGTGAACGACAATACTGAAACCCTTGTTATAGGCATCCACTGCCGTATGCAGGACACAGATATCTGTACATACTCCGATCAGGTGCAGCTCGGTAATCCCCCGTTCGCGCAGCTTCAGTTCCAGTTCTGTACCGCAAAAGGCGCTGTACCGCGTTTTGTCCATCCAATCAATTGAATCCTGATGCTGTTCGTACACATCTTTCAGACTGCCGTACAGCTCCCGTCCCTTAGTCCCCCGCAGATTATGTGGTGGAAACAGCCTGCTCTCCGGATGATAAGGATCATTCTCCTCATGCAGATCCACAGCCATCACCACATAATCCCCGTTGTCCACGAAAGCCTGAGTTAGCTCGCTGATCCGCGGTGCGATATCAATACCAGGCTGCCCCACGGGCAGACTGCCATCCACAAAATCATTCGTGAAGTCAATTACGATCAAAGCTCTCATTACTGCTATCCCTCCCTAGGTATAGATTGATAACAAAGGCTCATGATCCGTGAACATATAGAGCTGTGCCGGACGCTGCGAATACTGGTTGGAGCTTACCGGATTGCCGGCTTCATCCCGTACTTCCTTTAATATACCCTGACGGCTGCGGGTTGAAGTGATTTTGCGGATGAAATTGGGCTCCTTGAATTCAGGCACTACAGTCTGGATCACCTGATACAGCTCACTCAGGGTGAAATGATGGGGCAGAAACTGCCTGGCAATCGTCGTCTGCAGCATTTGCTGCTGAATCCGTAAATATGCATCTGTAATAATGTCATGGTGGTCAAAAGCAAGCTCAAGCTCCTCAAGCGCCTCCTGCAGTGTGAACAGCCCAACCTCTCCCGCATCATCGGAAGCTTGTCTATGTTCCAGCATCCATTCTTCCACTAATGCAAAGAAAGCATGGCTGATAATCCATCCGCGCGGATCGCGTCCAGGCTTGCTGTATACGCCCAGATATTCCAAATGCCCGCCGTCCACACCGGTTTCTTCCTTCAGTTCACGGGTCGCGGCATCGTAGATGGATTCATCTTCCTGGCAAAATCCGCCCGGCAATGCCCACATCCCTGCACATGGCCATTTTTTACGTTTCACGAGCATGACCTTCAGTTCACGCAGCGGAAGCGTCTTGGTGACGGTCTTCCGCTCGCGTTTGGTCAATGTAAACATGACAATATCGGCCGGGACCCCGTCCGGCGTGCGGTATTTTTTGACGTTATAGGTTTGTTCCCCGTTCTCGCTCACAATGAATCATCCTTTGCCCCAGCATATTTAATAAGTGGATCTTCTTGAAATTAATCACCACAGGTCGAAGGAGGCGCTTCGGTACCCGCTTCTACATTGATTTTCTCCGAAACGGTATCGCGGATCACCGATATTACAAGCTGCAGCAGATAGTTGATATCGCTCTGGCTTTGCTGGAATTCATTCACGACCGGAATCCCGTCGATCTCATCCTGCAGCACTTCAATTTCACGTTCGATTTTGGCGACCATTTCCTTATTCTTGAAGCTTTCGAACGCCACAATTTCTTTCTGCTTCTTCTTAATGGTAGCGATCAGACCTTGCACCCGTTCGTGATTCTGGATCTTCTGCTCTGCCTGCTGAAAATGCTTTACTTCTTCGCTCGTGGAGATGAGTGAGGCAAGCTCTTTGGCTTTTCCCATAATATCTTCACGTACAATCAGGTCACGGGTATTATAGGTCTGCATGCCGTATTCATTCAAACGCGGTTCTTCCTGGTTCACTGCTATCGCCCCATTTCTTTATAATTATAGAATTGCCGCAGCTTCAGCTACGCAATCCCCTTTGATGTACCATGTCTTCGTATCGGTAATTCTAACCTGAACAAAGGTTCCGATCAAATCCTTCGGCCCTTCAAAATGCACCAGCTTGTTGGCGCGGCTGCGGCCGGACAGCACATTGGAATTGTTCTTGCTCTCGCCTTCCACCAATACCTCGACGATCTCGCCAAGCATCCGGTCATTGCTGACCCTACTCTGCTCCTTAATCAGATCATTGAGCCGCTGCAGGCGTTCACTCTTCACCTCTTGCGGGACATTATCCTCCATGGAAGCTGCTGGCGTTCCTTCACGCGGAGAATAAATGAAAGTATATGCCATATCATAGCCCACTTCGCGCACCAGTGACAGGGTATCCTCGAACTGCTCCTCAGTTTCACCAGGGAAGCCAACAATGATATCCGTAGTCAGCACAGCATTAGGCACGCTGGCTTTGATCTTCCGTACAAGCTCAAGATACGTTTCTCGGCTGTATTTACGGCTCATTTTCTTCAGCACAGCTGTACTTCCCGATTGGACAGGCAGATGGATATGTTCCGTCAGATTGCCGCCTTTACCGAGCACTTCAATTAATCTATCGTCAAAATCGCGGGGATGCGATGTCATGAAGCGGATACGCGGGATGTCTATTTTTCGCATATCGTCCATCAGGTCCCCGAATGTATAGTCCATATCTATAAAATCCTTGCCGTAGGCATTCACATTCTGTCCCAGCAGCGTAACTTCCTTAAAGCCCTGACGTGCCAGTTCCCGCATCTCAGCGATTACATCTTCAGGACGGCGGCTGCGCTCCTTGCCCCGCGTGAATGGTACAATACAATAGGTACAGAACTTGTCGCAGCCATACATGATGTTCACCCAGGCGCGCATGCCCTCCCGCTTCTTCGGCAGGTTCTCAATGATGTCGCCTTCCTTGGACCAGACCTCTACGACGAGCTCTTTGCTAAAATATGCTTCCTTAACGAGATGTGGCAGGCGGTGGATGTTATGGGTGCCGAATATCATATCCACAAATCCATGCTTGGACATAATCCGGTTAACTACGCCTTCCTCCTGGGACATACACCCGCAGACCCCAAGCAACAGGCCGGGTTTCTCCAGCTTCAGATTCTTCAGGTGTCCAAGCTCGCCGAATACTTTATCTTCTGCATTCTCCCGGATGGCGCAGGTGTTCAGCAGAATGATATCTGCCATATTGCGGTCCTCGGTGCCAAGATACCCCATTTGCTCCAGGAGCCCCTTCATCGTCTCAGTGTCATGCTCATTCATTTGGCAGCCGTAAGTGGCTATGGAGTAATAATGCTGTTTGTGGCGGTTGATCTCTCTGAACTCTTCCATAATCCGGTTCGTGTCCGCATTCTCAAAGTCAATGACTTCAATATCCTGCTTACCCCGGCGTTTGCCTTCCTTGTAATCCGGGTTGGAATTGATCTGAACGGTACGGCCCTTGATCCGGTAGGTGGTTTTACCTTCTTCTTCACTGATGACTTTGGCATCAGAAAAATCAAAATATTTCGAGTAATCCTTCGAATCACCCTTGCCGGATTTTAAGTCCGGTGAGTTATTCTCCATTGTCATGGTTTCACGTCCTTTTTAAAGAAACTATTCAAATAAACAATTATTTTTATACTTATCTAATTAAAAATTATAACATAAATTACATTAAGCCCACCATATCCACGGCTCATCTCAATATTGACAACAAAAAAGCCCATCTGGTTTAAAAGGTAGACTTGTGCTATTAATTTTTTCAGTTAATTAAATTCAAACAATCGAGAGTGATTCATATTCAAATAATGTATTTTTAAAGTTACAATCATCAAGTAAAGCACCTACAAACAAGGCGTTTTTAATAGGTTCGGATTCAAAATTGCATCTTCTTAAGTTCGTACCTAAGAAATCAACACCATCAAACTCGAAGTCCTCTTGGTAGAACAGTCGGATAAGGGGGTGAACAGTTTAGCTCACGGGGTAAAGGCCGCACGGGCAGAGACGTTCTACCCTGGCTACCCATACTAAACCTCCTATGATCAAAAGAGGTCAACCAGTAAAAACTGGCTGACCTCATATTACGAAGGGCATTTAACAAGAAACCATCCTAGACAAGCCGTCTGGGATGATAGGTCTATTCTTAATCGCTTTTCTGAAGGATCAGTTGAAGCACTTGATGCAATATATTTGTTTTTCTCCGGCATGCCGATGGAAATCCCTACAAGCTACGGCAGCCCCTAAGCGGCTCCGTATCGAACAATAACTTTTATATGCATCAGATCGAAGTAACGCTTCTCTGCATTCTCGCCAAGTTTTATGCCGCCAAGTTCAATGAGAATAAAATCATTTATGCTTTTAGTATAAGACAAGTCGAGTTGCCCGAATCCTTGATATGAGGGAATCACCCTATAAAAATTTCAACTCTGACAAATTAACATAGTACAATTTTGGCACAAGTTCTTCTCCTGTGTCGGGGTTTTTATATCTCATTGTAATTAAGAGATGATCATTATATCTCGAAATGTTGATAATATAATACCTTTCGTCATCAACATTAAACGTTGTTTTTTTCAGTGTGCCGTCTGTGTAATTTAGTAGATATAAGTCATTATCTTTGCCAAATGATTGATAAAATAAACCCGAAAGTTTGCTTTTTACAGATTCTGAAGACATTTCAAATTCTGGATTAACATTCATAATAGAGCGTGGAGAGTCATTTTCAACTTTCCCTAAAAATCTCGTAATGCTAAAATTTGCATAGTAGATATAATCGTTTACAACGACAAAATCTGATACTCCTTGACGCAATTCGCTCTCGGACGAGTCGGTAGAATTAGATGGAATCGTTGACACATCAACACTATGCAGGAAACTCATATCATGGTCGTATACATCTAGGTACAACCATGATTTACCACCTGATTCTATTTTTAACCGTAATAATGAAATTGTATTTTCGTCAGATGTTATCTGTCGGATAGCTTCCCCTATATTGGCTTTGTCATCAAAATCAAATTTCTTTAGAATCTTTCTCTCGTTCGTTTCTGTATTATATTCTTCTAACTCAGAACCGCCGGTAGCGATTACTCTAACCATTAACAGTTTATTTCCCACAGCTGTCATGGTGTTGTACGGAAATCCACCTTTTTCAGAAAAAATAACTGACATAGTATTACTGATTAAGTCCACTTTATAAAGAAGAAGTTTTCTGTTTTCAATATCCGATATTTCACCAGTTGTGACAAACATGTATAAAGAGTTACCAATGACAGTTGTATCATACTTAGCTTCGTATGACCAATTTTTAACTGTACCCAATTTTATATTTTCTTTTGTTTTGAAAATGTAACGATAGTAATCCATTTCGGTTATCGAGTCAACAGACCCAGTCGGAATCTTATTGTATATAATGCTGTCATCGGTTAGCACTAAGACTCCATAACGTTCAATTCCCCCGATTTTTGCATTGTTAATGTCATAAATAGAAATTGTATCATTTGATATCGAAGTGCTTGCGTTGCTTGAGGTAATTGTTTGTTTAGAATCGCGTTTATTTTCGTTTTCGGAATTTCTTTCACAACTACATAAAATTACTATAAAAGCCAAGCCAAGCAACCCTATTATTTTTTTCAAAATAACCCTTCCTTTTCGAAACCATCTACTTGAAATCAAGAGGTGTTTGTTTAACAAACACCTCTTGATTAAAAAAATTTACCAAATTACCATATAAGAAACAGAACCAGCAACAGCTGCTGTTTTTTCATAATAACTTGGCCATCCAGATTGTGTTCCGCCAAGTGGATCGGCGAATTGGACTATAGACTTGTCGTCATATATTGCGTTAACCGCCAAATTGTGACCATTTGTCACATAATGCCAATTAGCTCCAGTAGAATTGGAAATCCCCACCGACGAAGGTGATTTCTTGATAACAATATCGTAATATAAATCACTGAGCAAAGCTGTTTGATTTGGATTTGCAGAATAAACATAATACATAGTACTTTGCTTGCTATTTAAGTATGGCGCAATAGTTGTAGGAACTGTGCCGATGATTGAGGTTCCCAATGCACTTGCTATCGTACCTTGGCTATCAGATGACCCAGTAAGATATTGCACTATACTCTTTGTGGTTGCTGGAGAGCAGTAATTACTCTGAGTTTGCTGATATATAGTGAACGTACCCGGTATTGAAATTTTGGTTGCTGTTACTGTCGCTGTTCGAGCTTGAGTCGCAAGTTCTTCTGCAACTTTCTCAGCACTCTGAATTTTCTCGTCTATTTTCGCCTGTTCGTTTTTGGATAGGCTACTAAAATATTCATCGTTTTCTGCAGGGGTTAAAACTTTCAAACCAGAGGGGGCAGATCCTTTTGTTTCAGCTTTATTTTCCTCTGCACTGGCAACAGTAACAAAAGAAGAAATCATACCCAAAGCCAAGAGAAAACTTAAAAACCTTTTTGTCTTTTTCATAATAAACATCCTTCCATATTATTTATATTGAAAGCTGGCCAGCTATACAATCATCATTAAACAAGTGAGTCTTTTAAGCATTTGATATACTAAACATATATATCATTACTTATCTTCTAATGAAGATGGCAAAGAAATACTATACCAAAACCGTTTATCACGCGCCCGCCAAAGCCTGTTGATAAACGTTTTTTTATTTATCGTACCAAAAAATTTTTGTCAAGAAGAATTCGAAACTTTGAAATCTTCTAGATTTTAACAATGTAAGCGCCAACAAAGGACACTATACTCTTTAATCCATATTTTAACAATACATATTTGTTATTTTTCTCATTTTAAGTATACAGATATTTAGAGTGTGATTAGTCTAAAAATTGATTTCAAAACCTGGCGAATTTCCAACTTTAGATCATACAAGGCCCAGTTATACTGCAATGCACGAACTCGGTCATATTGGTCAAGACCAGTAAAGAATGTTTGGCTTTCCCTCCAAATACCATCTTTAAAGTAGGACTTCCAAGAAGATAACGAATACCAGGATACATAAAGCTGCCTATAATCGGATAGAAGTTCAACATTTAGCCCTACCTAAACCTAAACCGCCGTAACGTCACTGGCTTTTTATTGGTTAAAGCATTCCATTGCTTGTCATTTAATTGGAATGGCTTATTATTAATAAACGGCTTCAACGTTAAATTCAAATCGTACTTGCTGGCGATCCAAACGCAAACGCGACAATTAGGGCACGGAGTCATGGACAATTCCGGGCGTAACCATACACATCGGTCATTTGTATTTTGCAAAACCATTTGTTTAGTGTACTGGTGCTTTTTCGCATTGACTTGGAGAACAATCTCATCGGAAATATCCTGGAATATATTCGTATCTTTAAATCGGGTCCGCCGGTTCCAGCTGCGCAGTACAGGGATCGTACTTTCTCATCGATAAATGAAAAATCAATATACTTAACTATTTTGCGGAGAAAGTGATCTCCGGGGACCAAATCTTCGATGGAAACAAACTCATAGGATTGTTGTTTTTCTCGGTTGGGACGTAACATTCAACACACCATCCGTTCTATAGATATTTACCTATATTAAACAAAATTAACGCGGTGTCGTCTTGAATTATTTACACATAAATAAGGCTGTCGAGACTTTCTCGACAGCCTGACCGCCCTGATCAGGGCGGCTATACTTTCAGAATATCCTATACATTTTAATACAGAGTCTTTGTCGATTCGGATGTAAAAGCAATAATCTCCTCTGTTCTGCCGCTCTTCACTTTAGCAGGCCAGGCCGGATCACTGATCAGCGCTCTGCCGACAGCGACCAGATCGAACTCAGCTTTATCCAGCTTCTCCAGCAACCGTTCGATATTGTCTTCTTCATTCTTCTCGGTAACGGCGGTTACGAACTCACTGTTCAAACCTACGGAACCTACGGTAATTGTGGGTTTGCCAGTGATTTTCTTGGTCCAGCCTGCCAAATTCAACTCGGAGCCTTCAAATTCAGGCAACCAAAAACGGCGTGTTGAGCAGTGGAAAATATCCACACCGGCATTACTGAGCGGAGTAAGGAAGCGGGCAAGTTCTTCCGGTGTCTGAGCCAGTTTGGCGGAATAGTCCCCGCTTTTCCACTGCGAGAAACGGAGAATGATTGGAAAGTCTGGGCCAACCGCACGGCGGCAGGCATCAATGATTTGAACCGCAAAGGTCGTCCGGGCTTCCAGGTCGCCGCCATACTCATCAGTCCGCTTGTTGGTTTTTTCCCAGAAAAACTGATCTATCAGATAGCCATGCGCACCATGAAGCTCGATTCCGTCAAAGCCTACTGCTTTGGCATCGGCAGCAGCCTGGGCGAAGGCAGCGACAATCCCGTCTATTTCCTGCTGGGTCATAGGCTCCGTAACCGGCTCACCTGCCAGATCCAGTCCGGAAGGTCCTATCGGCAGTGCATCTACATTCGGCTGCTGGCCTATAGTGCGGGCCATCCCGACATGCCAGAGCTGCGGTACGATCTTGCCGCCAGCGGCATGAACCTCTTTCACTACGTTTGCCCATCCCTTAAGGGAGGCTTCACCATGGATATTGGGAATATTCTGGTGGCTGACCGCTGAAGGATGATTAATCGCCGTTCCTTCGGTGATGATCAGACCTACTCCGCCTTCAGCACGCCGGCGGTAATATGCAGCAACATCTTCTCCCGGGACGCCATTTGGCGAATACACACGGGTCATAGGTGCCATTACGATACGATTGGCAAGAGACAAGCTTCCTGCCTGAAATGGGGCAAACAATTTATCGGTGTTCATATTCAGCCTCCGTTAATTAATATAATTACTCAAGCGGTAACCCACCGTCTTGTTAAGGACGATGAGTTACAGCGAGAAATAGAAGGATGATTATAGCGTGAAACATATAAATCCTTATATTTTAAGTAAGCATATTATGCCTGTTGTCACTCGTAAAAGCAAATGAAGGAGCTGCAGAACTCCTATTCTCCCTCCTTTGGTGCTGCATACCAAAAAACCGGACACAACAGTTCACTGCTGTGTCCGGCGATAAGATTCAGATAATGTCCCTGCTTCTGGATTCGTTGCAATACTATAATTCCAATATTCCTGCTTTTGGCGTTACGAGGAATGCTGCGGCCAAATCGGCCAATTGCCGGTCAGTAATCTTCTGCTTGATTTCTCTGCCGCCAATCAGATTATAGACAATTGCCGCTTTTTCTATCGTTTCCACGAGTCCGAAGGTAGCGTCCATGGTTGCGCCGGTGACAAAAATACCGTGCTGCGGCCAGATCACCACGCGGTACTCTTTCATTTTGTCAGCGGTAGCGCGACCAATTTCACTGCTGCCTGGTACGATCCAAGGAATGACACTGACACCATCCGGGAAGACAACCAGACATTCAGTGCACATTTCCCATAGGGTTTTGGTGAATTTCAGCTCATCCAGATCATGGGTAAACGTCATAGCGATGACATTCGTAGCATGAGTATGCAGCACAATGCGATGTGCAGGATCGACCTTTAAACGTTCAATATGGCTCATGAAATGCGAAGCAAGCTCACTTGTCGGTACTGCGCCGTTACGGAGACCCCACAGTACTTCAACACTCTCTCCATTATCATTGACACGAAGGACGCCCAGATTCGCTTCCGGATCCTTGATCACATTGCGGAAGTATTTGCCCGAACCAGTGACGATAAAATATTTTCCAGCCAGCTCCTGTACCGGAAAAGTCAGCTTAATCGTCCGTAAAGACACTCGGATGTTAATATATTTCGCTACCTCTTCCTCATCCAGCAGGTAACTCACGTTGCCGCCGTTCAGCTCATCCCAGCCTAGCGACCACATATGATGGGTAATTTCCGACATCTCCTGGATGAACGGGGCTTCTACAGAAGCAATATAACCTTTGGATTCAATTACGGATGTACTCATATGTTATCTCTCCTTTGTATGCGATGCTGACTGTTCCCCTTAAGGTTCCCCTTAGACATTATCTGGCGGACAGCACTTCCTGCTCGTAGCTCTTCACTTCAGCCAGCCACTGCTCCCGTACAGGTGTATTCTGCGAAGCGCAGTAATAATCCCAGACCGCACCGAACGGATAAGACTTAAATTCTTCAACCAAGGCTAGACGGGAAGTATAATCTCCGGCCAACTCCACAGCCTTCAGCTCTGCCACCGGCTCCAGCATGGCCCGCAGGAGTGCCTTGATGGTATTACGTGTGCCAATCACCCATGCGGCGATATGATTAATGCTGCCGTCAAAGAAGTCCAGCCCGATATTCGTGCGGCCCAGCAAATCTCCGCGAACGAGCTCGCGTGCGATTTCAAGCAGCTCATCATCCATAGTGACAACATGGTCGCTGTCCCAGCGGACAGGGCGGCTGACATGAAGCAGCAGTTGTTCGCTGAACATCAGAATAGAAGACAATTTATTGGATATCACTTCTGTCGGATGGAAATGTCCGGCGTCCAGGCAGATCGCCTTGCCCCGGGTTAATCCATAGCCCATATAGAATTCATGAGATCCAACCACATAGCTCTCCGAACCAATCCCAAACAGCTTGCTCTCTACCGCATCGATGTTGAACTTAGGATCAATCACTTCACTGAACACCTCATCGAGAGATTCCTTCAGCCGTACGCGCGGGGACAGGCGGTCTACGGGAGCATCCTTGTAACCGTCCGGTACCCAGAAGTTCGTCACACAGGTCTGTCCCAGCTCGCGGCCAAAATATTCAGAAATCTTGCGCGAAGCTTTACAGTGCCTGATCCAGAAGCTGCGGATTTCCTCGTCGGCATGACTTAAGGTGAAGCCGTCAGCCGCTTTGGGATGGGAGAAGCAGGTTGGATTGAAGTCCAGACCCAGCCCCTGTTCCTTTGCCCACTCAACCCAAGGTGCAAAATGGCGCGGTTCCAGCTCATCCAGATCCACCTGTTCATCCGTATCGGCATAAATGGCATGCAGATTCACCTTGTGTTTGCCCGGAATCAGCGACAAGGCCTTTTCCAAATCCTTACGCAGCTCATCCGGTGTTCCGGCACGGCCAGGGTAACTGCCGGTTACAGCAATCCCCCCGCTCAGTTCCTTGTCTTTAAAAAGAAATCCTTTGACATCATCCCCTTGCCAGCAGTGCAGTGAAACTTTGATCTGTGCCAGCTTTTCTAGAACTTCGTCCACATGGATTCCATGGGCTGCGTATAATTTTTTGGCTTCGTTATAACTGTTGATGATGCTCTGATCCATGATGCAACCTCCTAAAAATATTGTGGCATACACTGACTAATGGATAAACGGTGCGTGAAGGGCCTCCCAGCGCCTCAGCAGATCTTGCAGCTTAGGGACCGGTTGAGGAGTATACGATACAATAGGAAAAGACTTCTCGATGATTTCTCTGGCTTCGGCGATATTGGCCACGCTGCCCTCGTGAATCAGTTGAACTGCGAGATTCCCCAGTGCTGTTGACTCTATGGGCCCCGCCAGCACTTCCCTACCGGTAATATCGGCAGTCAGCTGGCACAACAGTCCGTTATTCGCACCGCCTCCGACAATTTGCAGCACCTCTACCTCCGTTCCCGTTAGGGCTTCAAGCTCCTGTAGGTAACTACGGTAAGACAAGGCCAGACTGTCGAATATACAGCGGGCAAGCTGTCCAGGCGTCTTCGGCTCAGGCTGGCCACTCTCCGCACATGCGGCACGAATCTCATCAATCATGTTATCCGGATTAAGGAACCGCGGATCGTTGCAAGGGATTAGGCTGCGGAAGCCCTCGGCTTCACCAGCTAGCTGGGCCAGTTCGGCGAAGCTGTAGCGTTCTCCATCCAGTCGCCGTACTTCCTGGATCAGCCAAAGCCCCATGATGTTCTTAAGGAACCGGTAGGTGCCGAAGGCCCCCCATTCGTTGGTGTAATTGGCGGACATCGCTCGCGGATTATTGATCGGATGGCTTAGCTCCACGCCAAGCAGGGACCAGGTGCCGCTGCTAATGTAAGCGGATGAGCGCCCCCTCTGCACAGGAACACCAAGCACTGCTGAAGCAGTGTCATGGGTAGCTGCACATATCAGTTCGCACCGGGGCAGATCATACCGGCTTACAAGCGGCTCCTGGATAAATCCGAGGCTCTCTCCTGGAGCTGTCAGTATGGCAAACTGCTCTCTTCTCAGGTGGAGAAGTGACAGGAGTTCAGAGTCGAAATCCCCAGTCTGCAAATTCAGCATCTGAGTTGTCGAGGCATTGGTAGCCTCATTGATCTTCTGCCCGCTTAATCTATAGTAGAGATAATCCGGCACCAGCAGAATTTGCTCTGCTTCGGCCAGTTCTTTCCGGTCATGAGCATACAACTGGTATAACGTATTAAAAGCTAACTGCTGTATCCCCGTCTTCGCATATACTGTCTCCGGTGGAATGAGCGAAGCCACCTCCCCCATAATACCTTCGGTACGGGAATCCCTGTAGGCATATACCTCCTGGATGCGGTTGCCTTCCGCATCCAGGAGCACATAATCCACCGCCCAGGTATCGATGCCTAGCGTGCACTCCGTGATGCCTTGTGCTTTGGCTTTTTGAAGACCGGTAATAATCTGGTCGAACAAATAATCAATATCCCAGAAGCAGGAGCCGTCACGCTCGGTGAATCCATTACTGAAGCGGTGAAGCTCTTCCAGGGCCAGCTTGCCGTCCCTGAGAGTCCCAAGCACAAGCCTGCCGCTGGAGGCGCCGATATCGACGGCGATATGTTTGTTCATAGAAGCTCTCCTAACTTAAAGGTTGTTCTAGAGGATTTTGCGGAACAAGGCAATTACTTCTTCTTTTGTAGGAATGAAAGGATTACCAGGGGCACAGGCGTCCTTCATTGAGTTCTCGGCGAGCAGGTCCAGATCGACTTCATCTACGCCAAGCTCTGACAATTTGGAAGGAATGCCCACTTCCTTGGACAGTTCCTTGATGGATTCAATAACGTATGCCGCACATTCCTGATCTGTTTTGCCTTCGATCTGCAGTCCAATAGCTTTGGCAATACTTCTGAATTTCTCAGGAACATGTTTGGCGTTTTCTTCTTCTACAAAAGGCAGCAGCATTGCATTGCAAACACCGTGAGGCAGATCATACACGCCGCCAAGCTGATGCGCCATCGCATGCACGTAGCCAAGCCCGGCATTATTAAAGGCCAGACCACCCAGGAAAATGGCGTATACCATTTGCTCCCTGGCTTCAATATCATGTCCGTTCTTCACGGTCCGGGCCAGATTGGCGAAGATCAGTTCAACCGCAGCCAGTGCGGTAGCATCAGTAACCGGATAAGCTCCAGGTGTAACCAGCGCTTCGATGGCATGCGTAAGCGCATCCATTCCGGTTGCGGCGGTAAGTGCGGCCGGTTTGTCGATCATCAGCTCAGGATCATTCACTGAAATGGTGGCGATGCTGTTTTTGTCGACCATTACCATCTTCACTTTTCGTTCTTCATCGGTAATCACGTAATTGATCGTAACCTCAGCAGAGGTGCCCGCAGTTGTATTGACGGCTACGATCGGCAGAGATTTATTCTTGGATTTGTGTACACCTTCATATTCCTTGATATGCCCGCCATTGGTGGCGATAATTCCAATCGCCTTGGCCGTATCCTGCGGCGAGCCGCCGCCGATGGAGATCAGATAATCGCAGCTATGCGAATGCAGGAAGTCTACTCCGTCATGAACATTTTTACATGTAGGATTAGGTTTGACTTCATCATATAGGGCATATTGAATTCCCGCTTCATCCAATACAGCCAGCAATTTGCCCGCGATACCGCTCTTGACCAGAAATTTGTCGGTGACGACTAGCGCCTTCTTCAAGTTCAATTCCTGAATGTACGGACCAATTTCCTTCAGACATCCTTTTCCCATAATGTTGGTGGACGGAACATAATAGACATGAGTACTCATTGATTGACCAGCCTCCCAGGCAATTTGTTACTGCTGTGTTACCAGGATTAATGTTCTTCTTAGCAAGCCTCAAGCTCTATGCCGCTTTGGCACCACAGGCTGGTCTCTGGGCACAATATCCGACCGGCTCTGGCACCTCTATAAAAGGTATCGCTTACAATGAGAGCATTAACATCCTCATCGTATCTCCATAAATCTTTGTTGTCAACAAATAATATATATATTGTGTTGTTTTTATTTGTTTGGTGTCTGTTTTACAAAGAATCATCTATAATACACCTGTGGGTTTCGTTTATTTCCTTGCAAAACACAGATATTCAGGTCTATAGTTAGATAATATAGTTCTGGAAAGGTGATATATATGCTGGCAGCCGAAAGACGCAAGAAAATCATAGATCTTGTACATCAGGATAAACGGGTTCTCGTCTCTGATCTCAGCCGGATGTTCGAGGTAACTGAGGAAACAATCCGGAGGGATCTTGAGAAGCTGGAGAAAGACGGTATTCTCAGCCGGACTTATGGCGGTGCAATGCTGAACAGGCACACGAATGAGGACCTGCCTTTTGTGACAAGAAATGCGCTCAATACGGATATCAAACGAAATATTGCGTTAAAAGCGCTGGATTTGATTAATGATGGAGATACTCTGATGGTAGACCCCAGCTCTACCTCTTTTGAATTCCTGAAGCTGCTGGGCAACAAAAACAATCTGACAGTCATTACGAATTCGATTAATATTCTGCATGAGTTCGCGAACTCCGGCCTGAATATTATTTCCTCCGGCGGTTCACTGCGACACCGTTCCCTGTCACTGGTCGGGCCTGTCGCCCATGATACCATTCAGCGCTATAATGTAGATACCGCGATTATTAGCTGCAAGGGCCTTGATATGGAGCGGGGAATTACCGATTCCAACGAACCGGAGTGCGAGTTGAAGAAATACATGCTACGTCAGGCGGAGAAGGTTGTGCTGCTTGCCGATCATACCAAGTTTGACAAAACCGCCTTTACACGTCTGGTTGCACTTGACAGCATTGATGTGCTGATTACTGACCGCAGACCTGCGGACCCCTGGCTTAAACGGCTTGCCGAAGAGAATATTGAAGTATTGTATTAAAATAAACCGCCCGGTCACCTGCGTTGTTAAAACAGGAACCGGGCGGTTTTGTATTAATCTATGAACATATTCGTTTCATTTATACGTTACAGGATTTCCAATAGGACGGCTACAGCATTCCGCCTTTGGAGAGCATGATGCTTAAAATGGTAGCATCGGTGTCGGCCAGCCCCTCCTGAACCAGCCGCTCCATATTGCGGATGGTGTCTTCCACCTCTTCAAAGATCACACCATCATTCGTAGAAGGCCCAATGTTATTCATAGCCAGCGTGGCTGCCTGAATGGCCGCATTGGTGGAGGTGGATATTTTGAGCGCACAGGTTGATTTGGCCCCGTCGCAGATCATTCCTGACAAGGAGGCGATGGTATTCTGTATGCCATATTTAATCTGGGCAAGGGTTCCGCCCATAAGATATAGAATCCCGCTGTTCGCCCCTACACCACCGGCAATCCCTGAACCGCATAGCGGTGAGAGCCGCCCGATGTAATGTTTAATGTGCACTGTAACCAGATTGCTCAGCGCAAGCGCCCGGGCCAGCATTTCCTCATCCTTGCCCAGCAGCTCCGCCAAGGCAATCACCGGAAGTGTACAGGCTATGCCCTGATTCCCGCTGCCAGCCGTTGTCATTACTGGCATAGCGCTGCCGTCCATTCTGGCATCAGAGGCTGCCGCCGTCGCAGCGATGATGGTGCTCGCCACATCGTTGCCGAATAAGTTCACAGCCGATTGCTGGCTCATTTTCTTGCCCACCTGTAAGCCGTAATTCCCGCGCAATCCTTCATCGGAGATAGCTTTGTTCATTGTTGCCCCTTCCAGAAGAAAACGGATATCCTGGAAAGGGACAGTGCAGATAAACTCAAAGATACCTTCAATTGAACCTGTATAAGCTTCGTGACCCGTTCTTCTAGGAATACCGCAATCCGCTTTAGATTTGGGGGGTGTCATTTTCTTCCCATCCAGTGCCAGGTAATCGATATGAGTGTGCTCCCCGGCAATAATGGCGGTAGACATATGGTTCTGCGAAAATACCTTTGCCTCAATATATAACTTCTCCGTTGTGTCCTTCAGCTCTACTTCAAGAAGCCCCCGTTCCAACAGTTCATTAGCAAGCTTCAATTCGGCCGGAGTTAGGCCGGACAGAATTTCCAGCTCTTTGTGGGAACGTCCCACCACCGCTCCGAGGGCTGCTGCGATCGGGAGTCCGGTCTGACCTGTACCGGGAATGCCCACGCCCATTGCGTTCTTAATAATATTTCCGCTAAGCTGCAGCCGGATGGCCGTGATGTCTTCCTCCAGAAGCTCTGCCGCCAATGAAACGGCATATGCTACTGCAATCGGCTCTGTACAGCCTTCAGCCGGGACAACTTCCTTGTGCAAAATCTCCAATAAGCTGGACATGTATGGATTCTCCTACTCTCTATTCTCTCTGTTCCAGAAGTTCATTTCTATATAGTATAACAGCAGGAAACTAAAGGGGAACCCTTTGTTTCGTATGATGTTCATGATCGGAGGGTTAACGGCTGCAGGGATCATTATTTTATCTGGGATCCTATTCCTATTATCTTTGAAGTACAATATTATTCGATTGAATTGATACTCCGCCGCTACATATAATTAGGTTTCATTGAAAAATATTTATTCAGCTCATAAAAGCTCCACGCTTTCTTATGAAATCCAGAAAACGGGAGCTTTCAGAGTACTCTTATTCAGCAGCTGAATTAGTTAGCCCTATACTCAAAATAATCAAAATAAGCTGCTTTCGCCTGCTGGTCCAGATCCTGGCAACAGATTGCAGCATAGGAGCCAGTGAAACCAAGCTTACCACCGTATTCATCGGACAATGTGCCAAAATCAAGTGGTGTGCACATCGCAATCCACGCTTCCCCGTCCGGTGAAGCGTAATAGACGGACCAATTCGACGAATGAATTGAAACCGCCTATTATGGAATGCATTCGCGAATCATGCCGAGTGGAACCAAGGCCGCTGGGCCTGCCTCCTGTGCTCATGGTACAATATATTCAGCAATTCTACATAACGAGGTGAATCCGTTGATCTATTTCATTAAATTCTTATACAGCTTCATTCTTCCGCCAGGTCTTTTCGTCCTGCTGCTTCTGGGTATGACAATCTGGCTGTGGCGGAGCAACCGGCGACCGGCTCTGGTCCTGCTCGGCATTACCTTCCTGCTCTACCTCACCATGACTCCACTAATCGGCGATCTGCTGATAGGTGGCCTGGAACGGCAGTATAATCAGCCAGAGAGGATCCAAGGTGATGTAATCGTCGTACTTGGCGGTGGAGCTACCTCCGGGACGCCTGACATTGACGGGGATGGGAATATGTTCGGTTCGGCGGCGAACCGGCTGCTGACCGCGGCGCGGCTGTACCGCAAGACCGGACTACCGGTCCTGTTCTCCGGCGGCCAGGTGTTTGCCGACAGCGGCAATGAAGCGGATATCGCCAAACGTCAGCTGATTGGCCTCGGTGTCCCGGAGGGTGATATTCTGACCGAGAACCAGTCTCTGAATACGGAGCAGAATGCCGCCAACACAGCGCTCCTTATGGAAAGCAAGGGGCTCAGCCACCCGATCCTGGTAACATCGGCTTTTCACATGCCCCGGGCTATGATTCACTTCAAGAATAGCGGACTTTTGCCACAGGCGTATCCATCAGATTATACCGTCAGCCAGGAAGAACGCCTTTATTTGGCCAAATTCTCACCATCCCCCGGAGCAATGAATAATACGGGAACGTCACTAAAAGAATATTTAGGCTACCTCGCCGCCCGTATCTGGTAGCAGGGAATGGAGCCTGAACAGCAAAAAGCAGTGGATCGGAGGAATGAATTCATCCGGCCCACTGCTTTTTCACATCATGCGGTCATGCTTGGATCACATCACAAAATCTGGCGTTGACAACCCCAGCCAGTTGCTCCGGTACCAATTCGATCTGCATGCCAATCTTGCCACCGCTGACGGCCATGGCTGCAAGTGTTGCGGCGCTGCCGTCAATAAAGGTAGGATAAAGCTTTTTCATGCCTACGGGAGAACAACCGCCGCGCACGTATCCGGTCCATTTCAGCAGATCTTTTACCGGGAGCATCTCCATCTTCTTCTCGCCCGCCGCCTTCGCTGCTTTTTTGAGATCGAGCTCTTCCGCTACCGGAATAACAAACACATAGAGGTTCACTCCGCTATGCGCGACAAGGGTCTTAAAGACAGTTTCCGGCGGCAGACCTATCTTCTCAGCCACAGCTGTTCCATGAATCTGGCCATCCTCATTGTCATACGCATGAATCCTGTAAGCGACTTTTCGGGTATCGAGAATCCGCATGGCGTTGGTTTTGGTGATTGACATCATACATCGACCTTTCGGCAGTTCTATCTGTTCGCTCTACTAATCTCTTGGATAATCTATGGCCATAATGTCCATAAAAGGAACCTTCATGAGCTCCTCTTTGAAGCTTACATGCACCTTGCCGGTACGTGAATCCATGCCAACGATCGTTCCCCGCACCTGCTCCTCTTTGCCCCAGACGGTCAACAGGATTTCAGAGGCCTCCTGCATAGCTTCCGTCAATTGATTGCCAATTTCCTCCAGCACAAATTCATCTCTTGTCGGCCGTTTGGCCACTTTCGCTTTTGCCACGCTATTCCTCCAATAAGTCATTACAGGGATAAACACAATTTTTGTATGAATGCTCTTAATTATTATATCATGGACACGCATTGGATTGAACCTTAACCACATCTGTCGAAGGAGAACACGCGCATGAAGGCGGATCATCTGCCTGCGGGTTCTTTAACAAAACATATTTAGCTGCCGCTAACGGTATAATGTTCCAATGTGATTGGGCTGCCATTCAGCAGAGCTTGAGTAAAGATTTGATCCCCTGCACTTAATTGCAGCCGGTCTCCATTACTATTGCCATATTGAACGGTCAAGGTGGCCCCAACCTCAAAAGCAGGTGCATGTGCTGCCCATTCAGCTTCAAACAACGCAAGGTCACTGATCCCCCGCTCCGCAGCCTCTTTGACACTCATAGCTTCGACAACCACGCCTCCAGGCATTCCCTGTGCAGACACTTCGAGATAGGTGTCCCTTTCAATCAACTGGTAACCATGGGACAGATATACGGCAAAATACACAGCGCCCGCCTGGCCGAACAACGCAGTATGCCGCTTCATCCACTGGCCCTTGGGCAGCACACCGACTACTGTATCCCCTTCCCCCTCTGGAACCGGGAACAACGATAGAATGGTGTTCCGGTGGTACAGCACCTCCATATACCTGCTCTGATGGCGCGGGTCTCCTGCGTGATAACCTTGACCGGGATGAAAGAAATACAGCCGGTTCGCTGCAGATTCAGCAGACACCGGAAGTGAAAAAGCCCAGCGTAGCTGTTCGTTATCGAACTCCTCAACCCGTTCCCATAAGCCTCCTGCGGCGAAGCTCTCGGTAATATACGCATAGGAGTGAATCAGCGGCTGCGGGTTAGGATCTTCGGGAATGACTTTTTGCGTCACTTTGGTAACTTCCACCGGAGTCTGGCGGTTCAGTACTGCTGCACGTACCTTAGCCGGAGCTTCAAAGAAGAGAAACCCAGCATACTCCGTGCGGGGCATACCCTGTGGCAGCTTGAAATCCCCAAACTGCACATAGTCATGAAGCACATTCCCGTCGGCCGGAATATCATGCGGCCAGCCCCTGGAATGCGCGCCAACCCAGGCACCCTGCAGATAGAATTGTCCCCGTTCATTCCACAGGTAATCCAGCATTTCTCCAAGCGTTCTCTTAGCTCTGCTGTCTTCCTCCAGCGCCCAGGCACAGGTAAACGCCTGCACCCAGTGCCAGAACCACGGCAGGCTGCCGTACTCTGGCATTCCCTTCTCTCTGATATACACCAGAGTATTCTCCAGGCTCTGTCGCCCGTCCGCCAGCAGCTCTTCATCATCGAACAGCTTGCCGAAGATCAGCTTCGCCGCTGTATATTTGGCCTCATGATGTCCAAAGTGAATCACTGGCTTACAGTAGAAGCCGCTGCGGTAGATATGCCCGATTGCTGTGTGAAAAGCAATCCGCAGTCCGGCATTCAGTCTGCTCCCGTATTGTTTGAAGAACCAGACCATCAGGCTGCCCATGATCTCCACAGGCAGCTCATGCGGTGCTGCCTCGCGCGGAAGCGGGTGCAGATTCAGCGGCCAATGCCCGTATAACGGCGTACCCGGTTGCCGGTTTTGCAGGAGCACGGTTTCGAGCATCACGGCCTCCGCTTTGTGTTTGGCCTCCTCCTGGTCAAAAGGCAGCTCAAAAGATGATTCCACAGCAGCAGCAAAAAGATAAGATGCATAATAAAAGTTGTTGCGGACATCATCATGGAACCATAGCCCGCTATCCAGTAAGGGACGCCGTTCAGCCTGGGTAGCGATAGTATAGATGATTTCATTTTGGCGAGCCTGATATGGACCCGGTGCAGATTTGTGTTCTCCCACTTCCGTTCACCCTCCACCATTTCTTATATACTACATACTTAAGATCCAACTTCATTTCAGTACTATTGTGCACGCTTTCAGTTCATATGGCAACGCTATAAACGCTATAAATGAACTAAAATAAACATACTAAAAAAGATTATCACTTGCCAAATGAACTTATATGGATTAAATTGTACCTATACGAACGAAAATATGTTTGCGAAGGAGATTGAATATTTCATGGAAAGACGTTTCGCATCCCATCCTAATGAAGTTAAGCAATTTGACACAGAGCGCTTGCGCAAGGAGTTCCACATTCCTGTCATTTTTGCTCCGGATGAACTGAAGCTTGTCCTGACCCACGAAGACCGCATGATCGTCGGCGGTGCTAATCCCGTTAAAGAAGATGTTGTGCTCACCACTGACCTGAAAGAGCTTGGAGTAACTTACTTCCTGGAACGCCGTGAACTGGGTGTTATCAATGTCGGAGGCAAGGGTTCAGTTGTTGTAGACGGAACAGAATATGAAATAGATTACAAAGAGTGCCTGTATGTAGGACAAGGCTCCAAAGATGTTATTTTCAAAAGCGCCGACAGCGCCAAACCTGCGAAGTTCTACCTGAACTCTGCACCTGCACATCAATCTTACCCTACTACCAAAACCACGCTGGCTGAATCCGAATCCGGTGCAATGGGGGGTCTCGAGAACTCTAACGAACGTACGATTCACCGCTTCATCCATACTAACGGCGTTCAAAGTGCTCAGCTGGTTATGGGGATGACTCAATTGAAACCGGGCAGCATGTGGAATACAATGCCTTCCCACACTCACCCGCGCCGGATGGAAGCTTACTTCTACTTCGATCTTCCGGATGATTCCATTGTGTTCCACCTCATGGGCGAGCCTACAGAGACCCGTCACATTGTAATGCACAATGAACAGGCAGTAATTTCTCCAAGTTGGTCCATTCACAGCGGTGTGGGTACGCACAACTACACCTTCATCTGGAGCATGGCCGGAGACAACAAACGTTATGATGATATGGACCCCGTAGGTATGAAAGAATTACAATAGAATAAAAACAACTACGGAAAGATGAGGCAGGCGGATGAACCCGATACGGCGACATGAGATGATTATGGAAGTTATGCTGAACCAGAAGGATGTAACGGTGAACGAGCTGAGCGACAAGCTTCAGGTCACGGGAAAAACAATCCGCGAGGACTTAAGCAAGCTGGAGGAGCAAGGACTGATTATGCGTGTCCACGGCGGAGCCGTTCTGGCACAGAGCGATCAGTTCGGCATTCTGCCCTTGAGGAACCCGCTAGATAAATATTCCGATGAAAAAACGGAGATTGCACAGCTCGCGCTGACCCATATCGCAGAGGATGATATTATTGCGCTGGATGGCGGCAGCACCACGCTCGAAATTGCCCGGAGGCTGGAGAACATTCCGCTGACGGTTATCACCAATGATGTGTACATCATCAGTGAGCTGGTTCAGAAAGACAACATCCGTCTCGTTGTTCCGGGAGGATACCGGGTCCGCAATATGCTGGCCGGTCCCGAAGCGGTCTCCTACGTCCAAAAGCTTAATATAGAAAAAGCCTTTCTGTCGGCTACAGCTGTTCATATTGAACACGGACTGTCCATTTACACCGGTGATTTCATCGATTTCAAACAAGCCTTAGTATCCACAGCCCGTACGGTATTTGCCGTCTGCGATCATCACAAGTTCGGGCATACCGCACTGCGAACGTTCGCATCCCTGCAGGAAGTTGATGTGCTGCTGACGGACAGCGGTCTTGCAGCAGAAACCGTAGGGCAATTCCGGAGTGCAGGCATTCATATCGAATGCGGGTAGTATAAATACAGCATTAAGCAATACCAAAATACTCATTAATGTTTATAAAAGGAGAGAATAATCATATGTCATCTTTATTCAGTTTGGCAGGTAAAACAGCAATCGTAACAGGTGCTGCCCAAGGTCTTGGACAAGGGATTGCCCTTGCCTTTGCAGAAGCAGGCGCAGACGTTATCTCCGCTTCCCTCAATGCAAGTGATGAAACAGTAGCTGCAGCTAAAGCCTTTGGCGTAAAAGCACTCAGCATCGCTTGCGACCTGAGCGACCACTCCAAGCTTCAAGGCATGTTCGATGAAGCTGTTGCCTTCACAGGCAAGGTTGATATTCTTGTGAACTGTGCAGGTATGATCCGCCGTACACCGGCCAAGGACCACAGCGAAAAGGACTGGTTCGATGTAATCAACCTCAACCAGAACACTGTCTTCTTGCTGTCGCAAATCGCCGGTCGTCACTTCCTGGAAAGAGGAAATGGTAAAATCATCAACATCTGCTCCATGCTCTCTTACCAGGGCGGCATCAATGTACCGGGCTACACTGCAAGCAAGCATGCCGTAGCTGGTCTGACCAAAGCTTTTGCCAATGAATGGGCTGGCTCCGGTCTGAACATCAACGCAATCGCTCCAGGATACATGGCTACTGAGAATACCGCTCCAATCCGTGCCGACCAGAACCGTTCCGATTCCATCCTTGACCGCATTCCTGCCGGACGCTGGGGAACTGCTGAAGATGTTAAAGGACCTGCTGTATTCCTGGCATCCGCTGCATCCGACTACCTGAACGGCCACATTCTGAATGTGGATGGCGGATGGTTGGCTAGATAATACCTGGCCATTCTCTTCCTGAATGTTATGGTTAGCAAGCTTATTATAAATAGACATACACATACAAATGGGCTGCGGGGAGTTAGATTTGACATCGGCTTACTCTGCCAGCAGCTGCTGCTAAACATATCACTTTCCAACAAGACTGAGGCGTCCTCACAAAAGGCGCTACAGTCTTGTTTTGCTATTTCCGGTGATTGGTCTCGATAACCCGTTTCCCGGTGCAAAGCTTTCCCTCCCGCGCTGCTCTCCATGCAGGAAAGGATCATAGCTTACCTTGTGGTACGCGGAGACGGTTAAGCTCTTCTGCCGGAGGGAGAGGAATGTCTATCCACATAGACGGCGTAATCTGCGGCATACTGCTCCAGCAGTTCGTCGCTTACTTCGCGAATTCCGCTCACCACAAATGGCCGCTGGTAGATCATTCCGGTCAAGTTGGTAGTCTGCTGAAACGGCCGCAGCAGCTCGCTATAGGAGTAATTATGAAAACCGCCGGCCTGGTACATGCTTTGAGCGCCTCCTGAAGAAATCGCAATCATAAGCTCCTTGCCCTTCAGCTTGTCTCCCCCTTTGCCATGAGCCCAGCCATGCTCTAATACTTCATCCATCCATTTTTTCAGCAAAGCAGGTGAGCTGTACCAATAAAAGGGGAATTGCAGTACGATTCGTTCATGAGCAAGTAACAGCGCCTGTTCGCGTGGGACATCGATTTTTTCGTCAGGATAACTCTCGTACAGCCGGTGAACAGTAACATTACCCATTCTTTCAATTTCGGCTGTCAATCGTTTGTTAATTCGAGACGTCTCCAAATGTGGATGAGCCACAATAACGAGGGTTGCGTTGCTGGCGGACGGGTTAGACATAAGAAACAGCTCCTTTTCATAATCCTAACATTCGTGATATGTCGATTTATTAAGTAAAAAAATACTTCATATACATATCCCGAATTGTCGATTTGTTATTTATATAAAGACTGAATTCATATGTTTGAATTCAGTCTTTATTCCCTAGAGATCCTTCTGAATGTAAGTGGCTATTTGGGTTAATGCTGCTTCATCTCTTTTGTAATATGTCCATTTTCCCAGCCGGGTCGCCTGTACAAGCCCTGCCCGCTGCAGAACAGACAAATATTGAGAGGTGGTGGATTGGGTCATATTCAGCTTAGCAGTAATCTGACTGACGCATACCCCAATTTCGATAAGATCAACCCCTCCCTGGGGTCCAAAATGAGCTGTCGGATCTTTTAGCCACTCTAGAATTTGAAGACGTGCTTCATTGGAAAGTGCCTTAAATATATCTATTGGGATAATTGGTTTCATGTCATCATTATATCGACATTTCTCGATATGTCAACCCACTTAACTATGCCTTTCATCTCAAAACTCCGCCAATTACTTGCTGAATTCCACGAACTCATCGGGGTGGGCACGGATATACTCAGCGATAACGTTATGGGTATTCGGTATTAGCCGCTTAAAGCGTTCATACAGGCCGTTGACTATCTTCAGCAGTTCCGGATCGGTTTCGATATCGTTCAGCCCAGCATCCCCCCATCCCAAACCCAAACTAAGGTTTCTGGCCTCCAGCTTTTCCCTCGTCTCTTCAAGAAGCTCAAACAGGGCATCATCTGCAAAAAAACGCACACCTTCCAGAACTCCGTTCCAAGTTCCCTGCTGATTCAGCAGGTAAGAGCTCCAAGCATAAAACTCTGCTGATGACTTGTGGCAGTGATCATACATGATACGGAACATGCAAAGTGCTGTCTGCGCCTTACCCAATTGCTTGATTGCGGCAACTTTCACTTCCGGTGATTTCCCTCGGATCAGCTTGAAGGTCGGCTCCATGCAAGCCCAGCCGAGCCTTTCATCAGTGAATGAATTGAATTCTTTCCTTTCTATCGCCACGCGCATGTTCTTCCCCTCCTAAGCCATATTATACCTTTCTGTACAATGACTTCCGAGCATTCTCCTATTATTTGTGATAGTGTTATTAGCAACTGGGCCAATAAGGAGAATACACATGTCAGACGAAATTCTTACTACATATGATGTACAGGGCCTGGTGACCGGCACCGCCACGCGCGATGATGTACACCGGCTAGGGCTCTGGCATGAGACTTTTCATTGCTGGTTCGTAGAGCAGCGTGCAGATTCATTCTATATCTATCTTCAGTTGCGCAGCAAGAACAAGCGGGACTATCCTGGCTTGCTTGATATTACCGCGGCTGGACATTTACTGGCTGGTGAGACGGCAATGAACGGCATCCGTGAGGTGGAAGAAGAGCTGGGACTGCAACTTACCTATGACGAGCTCATTCCACTCGGAATTATCCCCTATTCCATGATCAAGGAAGGGATGATCGATAATGAGAGGGCAAATGTATTCCTGTATGACAATCATTTCCCCTTGGAGCAATTCCAGCTTCAGCCTGAAGAGGTTGCCGGAATCGTCATCGCAGAGTTTGCCTCCTTCCGTAAGTTCTGGCAGGGTGAGCTGCAGCAACTCGATGTCTCGGGTTTTCGCGTAACGGAATGCGGTAAGCGTGAAGCCGTTCAGCAGAGCGTGGACATCAGCCATTTTGTGCCTCATGATACGGACTATTATCTGAAGATTATCTCAGGAATCGAAGCAGCTTTCCTCTAAGTGGCTGAAAGTCACGACTCGTGATTCCAGCAAAAAAAGGCAGGAGCCCAGGTCATACCGGGTCCTGCCTTTTTGATATCTATATGCCTGCTGAATTAATGCGCCCGCTTGAGAATAGCCAGGCCATGAACCGGAAGCGTAAGCACCGAAGGCGCAGGCTCGCCGGATTCAAGTACAGTGTATGTTCTGCTGTCCAGCTGAATGGATTGCTCCACGCCACTGAAATTCTGCACAAATACAAAATCAATGTCTCCATCGGTCCGCAGTTGAGCGGTGACACCTGCTGGCAGATCGGTATCCAAGGTGCGGATAATCCCTGCCTTTTTGGTAATTGCCGCATATAGCTCCACATAGAAACCGGCATCCTTTACGCGTGTAGCCAGATGGTAGGCCCGGCCTTTACCCAGGCGGTTCATCGTCAGCGCAGGCTGGCCCGCGTAGAAGTCCGTTCGGTACGTACCCAGCGCCTCAGCTCCTTCCAGGTGGATCAGCTCGGCAATTTCATGCGCATCATAGTCTCCTTCAAGACACAGCGCATTGCCGGAATTCATTACCAGCCCATTCAGGTCGCGGCTGTGCAGGCCTTCTGTCTCTTCCGCCCAGATACCGAGTGTCCGGCGGAGCGGACCCGGGAATCCGCCCAGGTGGCAAAGATCTGTCTCCCCAACGACACCTGACCAGTATGTCCCCAGAAAGTTCCCTCCCTGTTCGACATACTTCTCAATCCGCTTGCCATTCTCCTCACTGATCAGGTACAGCATAGGGGCGATCACCAGCTTGTATGCGGAAAGATCCTCCTCCGAACCGATAATATCCACCGGAATGCCCAGCTCCCATAATGCCTGGTAATGCTGAAGCACTGTTTCTTCATATTTCAGACCCGAGTTGCGGATACCCTGTGCATCCTTAATGGCCCAGCGATTGTCCCAATCATAGATAATAGCCGTCTGAACTGGTGTAGTCGTACCTACTACCGCTTGCAACTCTGAGAGTGTACGGCCCACTTCGGCAACATCGCGGAAAACACGTGTCTCGGCGTGGCCGCTATGATCGATTACGGCACCATGGAATTTTTCGCTCGATCCACGGCTTTTGCGCCACTGGAAGTATTGTACGGAATCAGAGCCATGGGCAATCGCCTGCAGGGAGGACAGCTTATGCATACCGGGACGCTTCAGCTTGCTGACACTCTGCCAGTTCAGCAGCGAAGGTGTGCTCTCCATCAGCAAGAACGGCTTATGCTTGAAGGTTCGGTACATATCATGGTGCATCGCTGCCCAAGCTGCCAGGCCAGCGTCGTCATCGTCATCCGAGTATCCCCAGGACGGGTAAGAATCCCAGGATACAACATCGAGTATCTTGGCGAGCTTACGGTAATCCACACCGTCGATATTGTGCATATTGGTCGTTACCGGCAACTCAGGGTTATACTCACGCACTGAATCTATCTCATGCTGACAGAAATCAATAGTAGATTCGCTGACAAAACGGCGCCAGTCCAGGTTAAGACCGTGAACCTGCGTCTCCCCGTGTGGTGCAGGGGACTCCACTTGATCCCAGGAAGTATAAGTATGGCTCCAGAAGGTAGTCCACCAGGCATGGTTCAATTCATCCAGGCTGTTATCGTATTTCACCTTCAGCCATTCCCGGAAGCTCGCCTGACACAGATCACAGTGGCATTCGCCGCCGTATTCGTTCGAGATATGCCAACCAATAACTGCCGGATGATTCGCATAACGCTCAGCCAGCTTGCCGTTCAGCAAAGCTGTTTTCTGACGATACACGGGTGAAGTGTAACAATGGTTATGTCTTACACCGTGCAAATTACGAACGCGGTTGCCTTCTACCCGCAGTACTTCAGGATATTTCTCCGACATCCATGCCGGACGCGCACCGCTTGGGGTTGCCAGGAAAGCATATATCCCGTTTTCGGTAAAGGTATTAAGGATGCTGTCCAGCCAATCAAAGGTGAATACACCTTCTTCCGGCTCCAGCGATACCCAGGAAAAGATCCCCACAGACATTACATTGCATTTGGCAAGCTTCATCAAGCGGATATCTTCTTGCAGCACCTCAGGGTATTTCAGCCATTGTTCGGGATTATAGTCGGCACCATGCAGCATCACTGGAATCTTGCTGCTGACAGGAGGTGATTTCATGTTCATTGATGGGTTCATCCTTTCGGTGTGATGTTCATGTCTGGATGGGATTATTCTCTGATAAATCCTGCGAGAAAGCCCTATCCATTTCACGAATCATTCTTTATACTGTATATAATAAAGGAAAATCCCATTCGGGTAGTAGGAATATACGCTCGCTTTACTAGTACAAAATGAACATGAGGTGACCATCATTCTTCCCTTCTCTCTAATTGAAATGCCTCGCGACCTGAATCGTTTCCCCTTGTACCCCTATTCGGTTGGCCGCCATATTCAGTATCATCATGTTCGCCCAAGCGGTTTTCCCGTATACCAAGTCTTTCTGATCCGCAGCGGGAGAGGACTGTTCCGGGATCTTGTGACCGGAGAAGAGACGATATTGGAACCCGGTATGGCTTTTGCCTATCCCCCTGACAGGGGTCATGAATATTATCCATTGTCTCTTACACCCTGGCATGTAGGCTTCATTGGCTTTCATGGAGAGTTAACGCAAAGCCTGCTCGCAGGAATCGGCATTCTGCCAGGCGCTCCGCCGCTACACCCCGAGCACTTTGAAGAATGCTGGGAACAGGTCGGCAGTATCTGGCATACGGTGAATGACCAAGCAAGCAGACAAGATGAACATGTGATGCAGGAGCTCTCTGTGGCGCTCTACCGGTTGCTTCTCCTGCTTCGCCGCACTGCTTCAGAGACAAGCCCCACAGGGCGGCTGGAGCTGGAGAATGTACGAAATGAGGCCTTACAGAAAGCCGTCAGCCTGATCAATGAGCATTTTACTGAACCGCTGCTGGTATCGAATCTCGCTGCTGCGGTAGGTTATTCTGTTCAGCATTTTCAGCGGCTTTTCTTGCAGGAGTATGGAATCACCCCGCACAAATACCTGCAGAACCTCCGTCTGGAACGTGCAGTTCAACTGATCCGGGAGAATGCCGATACACCGGTTCAGGATATCGCCTTGCAATTGGGCATGGAGACTAATTATTTCATCCGTGTCTTCCGGAATACGTACGGCTGTACGCCGGGGATGATGCGTAAGCGGCAGAATGAATCTTAATGATTTACACCCTGCTGGCGGCGGTGAACAAAGAAGTCATTTCTGGACAGACAAGTACAAAAACAGCTGTCAGCTCTGGACCTCTATCTCAAGTCCAGGCTGCAGCTGTTTTTATTGTCTATATCCGTTATCTCCCCTGCTAGACCTCTGCAAACTGGCTGTTGTACAACCGGGCGTAATGACCGCCCCGTTGAAGCAGTTCTTCATGCGTGCCACTCTCAACGATATCGCCGTCTTTCATGTAGAGAATGACATCCGCCTCACGGATCGTGGACAACCGGTGGGCAATCACGAAGCTGGTACGTCCGGAGATCATCGTGAGAAAAGCTTTCTGGATACGCGCCTCCGTCAGTGTGTCGATACTGCTGGTGGCTTCATCCAGTATCAGCATTGGCGGATCCGCTAGCATGACGCGGGCGATAGTGAGCAGTTGCTTCTGTCCCTGGGATAGATTATCCCCGGAACCGGAAATCTTCGTTGCATAACCTTCCGGAAGCCGCTTAATGAAGCTGTGTGCGTTCGCAGCCTTGGCGGCGGCAATCACTTCTTCCTCCGGCGCCTCCGGCTTGCCGTAAGCGATATTATCGCGGATGGATCCGCCGTACAGCCAGGTATCCTGCAGAACCATGCCGAAATTGCGGCGCAGGCTATCCCGGGTGATCGACCGGATATCCGTTCCATCGATCCGGATGCTGCCGCTATCCACGTCATAGAAGCGCATCAGTAAGTTGACCAGTGTTGTTTTCCCGGCTCCGGTCTGTCCGACGATAGCTACCCGGGTACCAGGTTTAACCTCCAGACTGAAGTTCCTGATCAGTGGACGCTCAGGGGTATAGGCAAAGCTTACCTTCTCAAAGGTTATCGTACTCTGGGTTGTCTTCATGATCTGGGCATCTGCGGTATCCTGCGTTTCCGGCGGCAGGTCAAGAATGGCAAAGATCCGCTGCGCCGAAGCCGTAGCCGACTGCAGCTGGGTGATCACACCGGTTATTTCGTTGAACGGCTTGGCGAACAGATTCGAATAGATCAGAAAGCTGGACAGGTCCCCAACTGAGAAATGGCCCCCGATTACCAGTGCGCTCCCGATCATCGCAATCACAGAAAACGTAATATTATTCACCAGACGGGTGCTTGGATTGGACAGCGATCCGTAGAACTGCGATTTGATGCCGGTATGGTACAGCTTATTATTCCGTTCTGAGAACCTGGCAAAGCTGCGGTCTTCGTAACGGAATGCCTGCACCACCTTTTGCCCACCCACAACTTCTTCTACATATCCATTCAGTCCGCCTAGAATTGCAGCCTGCTCCCGGAACAGCCTCTGGGAGCGTGTCGTAATGAAACGTGCAACAAAAAAAGTTGCTGGTGCCGAGACCAGTACCACAAGTGTCATCACCGGACTAATGTAGAGCATCAGTCCAATGGCTCCGGCAATCGTGACCACTCCGGTCAGCAGTGTAGAAAAGCCTTGCAGTAATCCATCCGAAACAGCATCCATGTCGTTAACGAACCGGCTGATGCTGTCCCCCTGTGGATGGTTATCGTGGAATTTCAGCGGTAACACGTTCAGCTTGTCGAATAGCTCGCGCCGCATATCATAGACTGTGCGGTAGGCAATCCGGTTAGTATAGTAAGTCAGCAGCCAGCCAAAAAAACTGCCGACCATATAGACCGCGGCCAACATCAGCAGAAGCCGCAGAATCTGGTCAAAGTCCACTTGTCCAGGTCCAACCATATAGTCTACAGTCCGTCCGATCAGCAGCGGACCGATCAGGCTGGCGAATACACTCAATAGGGCGCAGCATACTGCGGCCATGGCAATGCCCCTATGCTGTTTGGTGTAGTTAATCATTCTCTTCCAGGTTGCTGTGGAGCTCATTGCATGCCCGCCTCCTCGCTTGAAAGCTGGGATTGGCAGATTTCCTGATACACTCCACAGCTCTGTAATAATGCCTCATGTGTGCCGACTCCGGCGATTCGTCCTTCATCGAAGACAATAATCTGATCGGCCTGCCGGACAGTGCTTACCCGCTGGGAGACCAGCAGCACGGTTGTTTCTTCGCTGTTCTCCTTCAGTGCGCGGCGAAGCGCCGCATCCGTGGCAAAATCAAGCGCACTTGCCGAATCATCCAGAATCAGGATCTGCGGACGCATAACAACAGCACGGGCTATGGCCAACCGCTGTTTTTGCCCGCCGGACAGGTTTAATCCTCCTCGGGTGACAGGCGTAGCCAGTCCTTCAGGCAGCTTTTGGATGAACTCTTCGGCCTGGGCTATAGAAGCAGCGGTCCTCATTTCTTCGAGTGAGGCATTCGGCTTGCCCCAGCGGATATTCTCAGCAATGGTGCCGCTGAACAGCGTAGCCTTCTGAGGTACGATCCCAATCTTGCTACGCAGCTCTTCCAGTCTATACTTTCTGACACTGACCCCATTGACCTGGATATCTCCCTCTACCACATCATAGAAACGCGGGATCAGATTCACGAAGGTTGACTTGCCGGAGCCTGTACTGCCAATCAGTCCTACAGTTTCTCCACGGTTAATAGTTACCGAAATATCTTGCAGCGCGAGTTCACCTGTAGTGTTGTAACCAAATGACACATGATCGAAAATAATTGCCGGTGCCGGCCCCTCTGCAGGTAAAAGATTCTGACTCCCTACATCCGTAACGGAGGCTGTGGTAGCCAGTACTTCATTCACTCGGTTCGCCGAGGAGGAAGCTTTGGTGAAAATAATGACCAGATTCGAGACCACAATCAGCGCCAGCAGAATTTGGGTTACATAGTTGATAAAAGCGATAATCTCGCCCTGAGACAGCCGTCCGCTATCTATGTGAATACCACCTGCCCACAGGATAGCAATAATCGCCGCGTTCACGACCAGTGTAGTCATAGGCCCAAGCCACGCTGAAATGCGTGCGACACGGATTGCCGTCGATGTCAGATCCTCCGAGGCGGTATTGAAACGCTGTTTCTCACTACGACTCTTGGCAAATGCGCGGATGACCCGGATGCCGGAAAGATTCTCACTAAGCACCAGTGCCAGATGATCCAGCTTCTGCTGATATTGACGATAGAGCGGCGAGCTGCGTGTGATGATGAGATACAGAATCACGCCAATTACCGGAGTTGCCGCAAGCAGTATCAAGGAGAGCCGGAAGTCGAGAATCATGGACATGATGATGGCTCCAATACAGATGAACGGAGCGCGGATAACCAGACGGATCAGCATCGCCACAGCGAGCTGAAGCTGGTTCACGTCATTCGTAATCCGGTTGATCAGTGAAGGCGTGCCGAAGGTATCCAGCTCGGCATAGGAGAGCGCCGAAATATGCTTGAACATCTTGTTGCGCAGTGAAGTACCGAAGCCTTGGGAAGCCCGGGCGGCATAATATTGGCAGACCAACGAACAGCCGAAGCCGAGTAGTGACATAAGCACCATTAGACCACCCATCCGGTACACATAAGCGCTGTCGTGGCGGCCGATCCCATTGTTGACAATCAGAGCAACTATAGTAGGCAGCAAGAGCTCAAGAATGGCTTCCAGCAGCTTGAAAATTGGCCCTAGCGTCACTTCTTTCCTATAAGGTTTTAAGAATAAAGAAATTTTGTACACAGTAATCCTCACCTAACCTATGTGGTATGTAAAAGCTTTATAAAATAGATAAGACCCGTTATGATTATGTCACACCTGTTTACATATTAATAATATTGGTTTCGTATCTAATCGATATGATATAAATATACCAGAACAACCACATCGGAGGTTACCTTATGGATATCCGCCAGCTGAAATATTTTCTGGCTATCGCCCAAGAAGGACAAATCACATCAGCCGCCAAGAAGCTGCAAATGGCTCAGCCGCCACTCAGCCAACAGCTCAAGCTGCTGGAGGAGGAACTCGGAGTTAAGCTGGTGGAACGCGGGCCGCGCAGTATCCGGCTTACTGAAGCCGGGAGCATCCTGCGGGACCGGGCACAGCAAATTCTTGAATTGACCGATTCCACTACCCGGGAACTTAAGGATTTTGTCAAAGGCGTATCGGGTACCCTATCCATCGGGACCGTCTCTTCTTCTGCTGCGACTCTGCTCCAGGAGCGGCTGCTGGAGTTCCATCACGACTATTCCGGGGTCAAATTCGAGATCCACGAGGGCAATACCTATCGCATTCTCGATCTGCTGAACAAGGGCATTGTCGAAGTGGGAATTGTTCGTACTCCCTTCAGCAGCACAGGCCTCGAATGTGTCTATACCACGTCTGAACCTATGATTGCCGTGATGGCGCCTGAATATGACTGGAACCCCGCAGCATCCAGTATTGAGATCGGTGAGCTTAAACACCAGCCGCTCATTATTTACCGCCGGTTCGAGCAATTGATCCGTGAGACCTGTCTGGAGAACGGCTTCGATCCCCAGGTCTTCTGCATGAATGACGATGCCCGCACCACGCTGCTCTGGGCGAATGCCGGCCTTGGCGTCGGGATCATCCCGAGATCCGCCTACACTCTTGCCGACAACAGCAACCTTGTCCACAAGGAAATCCGCAGCGACTCACTGAACACAAGGGTAGCTGCGGTCTGGATGAAAGACAAATACTTGTCATCCCTGGCCGAGAAATTTATTGAGAACTTTCAGAAGTAACTCCCGCATACCAAAAACCCGCCCCGGACAGCGCCGGAGGCGGGTTATGCTTATGGGTCTATTGCAGAATAAATGCCGATGCTGCTTAGACCATGATTTTGCAAATATCGTTCGTGAACTGTACCGGATCATTCACCTGCAGACCTTCGATCAGCAGCGCCTGGTTGTAGAGTAGGTTCGTGTACAAGCCCAGCTTCTCCTTGTCCCCTTCGGAGGCAGCCTTCAAGGATTTGAATACATCATGATGGATGTTGATCTCCAGCACCTTGTCCGCCTGTACTTCCTGGCCGTTAGGCATGGCTTTGAGGATTTTCTCCATTTCGATCGTGAGCTCTCCTTCTGTGGAGAGACAGACCGGATGGGACTTCAGACGTTTGGAGGCTTTGACGTTCTTCACTTTACCGGAGAGAATGCCTTTCATCGCTTCGAACAATTCCTTGTTCTCATTCTCTTCCGCTTCCGATGGCTTGTCCTCTGCATTCTCTTCAATGCCCAGGTCGCCGCTGGATACGTTTTTGAATTCTTTTTCCTTATAGGACATGATCATTTTGATCGCAAATTCATCGATATCATCGGTGAAGTAGAGAATTTCATACCCCTTGTCCGATACCATTTCAGTCTGTGGCAGCTTCTCGATCCGTTCCACCGATTCCCCGGAAGCATAGTAGATGTACTTCTGGTCCTCAGGCATTCTTTCCACGTATTCGGCCAGCGTCACCTGTTTCTTCTCCTTGGAGGAGTAGAACATCAGCAGGTCCTGGAGGGTTTCTTTTTCCATGCCATAGTCATTGTAGACCCCGAACTTCAACTGTCTGCCAAAAGAAGTATAGAACTTCTCATATTGCTCTCTCTCATCCTTCAGCAGGCTCAGAAGCTGACTCTTGATCTTGCTCTTGATGTTCTTAGCAATCAGCGTCAGCTGGCGGTCATGCTGCAGCATTTCGCGGGAGATATTCAGCGACAGATCCTCGGAATCGACCATCCCTTTGACGAAGCTGAAATAATCCGGCAGCAAATCTGCACATTTGTTCATGATCAGCACGCCGTTAGAGTAGAGCTCCAGCCCTTTTTCATATTCCTTCGTGTAGTAGTCGAACGGTGTGTTCTCCGGAATGAACAGGATCGCATTATAGACCACCGCGCCGTCAGCACTGATGTGGATATGCTTCAGCGGCTTGTCGAAGCCGTAACGTTTCTCTGTATAAAAGTTATTGTAATCCTCGTCAGTCAGCTCATTTTTGTTCTTGCGCCAGATAGGCACCATGCTGTTGACGGTTTGCTCTTCCTTCGTTTCTTCGAACTCCCCTTCGCTGCCTTCCTTTGGCTTGCTGCCGGTGATGTCCATCTTGATCGGGAAGCGGATGAAGTCGGAATATTTCTTGATGATCGATTTCAGGCGGTATTCCTCCAGAAATTCATCGTAGTTGTCTTCTTCAGTGTTCGCTTTAATCTTAAGTGTAATTTCGGTACCCACGCTATCCTTCTCCGCAGGCTCAATCGTATATCCGTCAGCACCCTGGGATTCCCACTTGAAGGCCTGCTCGCTGCCCAGCGCCTTGCTGACTACAGTAACATCATCGGCCACCATAAAAGCGGAATAGAAACCAACCCCGAATTGCCCAATGATGTTGTGGCCGTCCTTCGCTTCATTATCCTTCTTAAAAGCAAACGATCCGCTGTTCGCGATAATCCCCAGATTGTTCTCCAGCTCTTCCTGGGTCATCCCGATACCTGTATCGGAGATCGTTAGTGTACGGTTCTCCTTATCGGCAGTCACTTTAATGTAATAATCTTCTTTATTGAACACCAGGCCTTCGTCGGCCAGTGCTTTGTAATAGATTTTATCAATGGCATCGCTTGCATTCGAAATCAGTTCCCGCAGAAAAATCTCGCGCTGCGTATAGATGGAGTTAATCATCATTTCCAGCAATCTTTTGGACTCGGCTTTAAACTCTTTTTTGGCCATGAATAAGTAAATCTCCTTTCAAAAATAACCTCATAATAGTCTCCGGATGATTAGCACTCCATTGCGAGGAGTGCTAATACTTCCTTTTATATACCATATACACGTTTTTATTGTCAATATATTGCGGGAAATCCTTAGCTAACGGACAGAGAATCCCTCCAATAAATGTTTCCACAGATCATCATTATCGTGAAACTCATCAGGAACTTTGGGGATTTGCAGAGCGCATACATTATGAAAAGGCCAGGGGGTTTCAACCACACGGTCTACCGGAGCATGATTAATCACGAGCAAGTTGAATTCGCCAGACACTAATGATTGTAGAACCTCCAGCAGCTCCGCAGTTTCATGTATCGTTCCTTCTGTACGAATAAATAGAATCCGGTTAGCATTCTTAAGTGACTCCAGAAAACGTGGCACACGACGGTTAACTTTCTCTCTTAGCTCCGGATAGCTCAACAGTTGACCGGGAGTATTCTGATCCAGCGGAAAGTCATGATGTGAGAAAATATAGTAAGCAGCGTCCCGTACAATATAGCATCCAGCCTTTTCATTAACCCCCGTAATCGCCAGATTAGGCAATTCCATATAATTCACGAACCGGTTCCGTAAAAGATGGCTTACCCCGGAAAGCGCAGGCGACTCCACCCAGTCCAGAACACCTCCGATTTTCCTCAGCATATGCCGCGATAATTGGTCTGCCGGTAAACAATTCGCCCCTAGACTGTAGATGACATCGTAAGTCCCTTTGATCTGATTCAAATCCATATCTAATCCCCTCCCGCAGCATTTACTATATTTAATTACAGTAAGAGAAAAGGGTTTGGACTGTCCTGCCTATATCCTGCAAATTGGACAGATATGCAGATCAAGCGGCAGGTATCTCACATAATATATTTTAGACCATGAGATTGGCGGTGTTGATATTGACCAAAATATCCGTTCTTATGCCAGTTTTTAATATGGCCCCCTATATTGAAGAATCGATTTGCAGTATTTTGACTCAGACGTATAGAGATTTCGAATTACTTCTTATGGATGACGGATCTACAGATGGAACATTAGATATTATTAGGAAATTTGATGACAGCAGAATTAGGCTGATCACACATTCAAGCAATCTCGGGTTAATTGAGACTTTAAACCAAGGCATAGAATTATGTACAGGTGAGTATATTGCCCGCATGGATGGTGATGATATCGCCCTGCCCCACCGCTTTGAACGCCAAGTGAATTTCATGGACGACCATCGGGATTGCGGCGTTTGCGGCTCCCAGGTTTATTTATTGGGGTTGGATTCTACTACCAACAAACCATTGAATCATGAGGAGATCAGATGCTGGCAGTTATTTCACTGTACGCTCGTGCATCCATCAGTAATGATCCGCAGATCCGTACTAGTAGACCATGGGATCAGGTATCTGAATTATTTTCATGCTGAAGATTATGAAATATGGAATCGGTTAGTTGCCGTAACGCAAGTGGTTAATCTTCCCGAGGTGCTGCTCATGTACAGACAACATCCCAATCAGATATCGAATATCCACAAACAGGTCCAAGAAGTACAATCAGAAGCCATTCGCAGAGTTCAATTACGCCAGCTCGACATTGAACCTACCGCTGAGGAGTACCAGACTCACTTGGATTTTTGCTACTTCAGAATACGGGTACATGAGCCTGCTCACTATAATAAGTCCTTGGCATGGGCTCACAAGATTCTGGAAGGCAATTTACGCAAGCAACAATATGACCAAGAAACCCTAAACTCGGTATTATCACAGTGTTTCAGTCTATCCCAATACTAGCATGCAGCGCACAATACAAAAAGGTTGGAAAGACCCGTGAGTCTTTACCAACCTTTTATCTGTTTACATGACCAATTTTACAGCGCAACAGCCTTGGATTCCGCATCAGCCAGCAGCATCTGAATCAGGGATTGCAGCGGCAGCGATTTCCACTTCTTCGGATGGATAAGCAGTTGCAGGTCGAAGTGAATCTCCGGGTGTATAAAAGGAAGCTCGGCAAGAGTGCCCCTTTCTATCTCTTCTTCAGCTACGATTCGCGGAAGCAGGGCGATACCCAGCCCATTACGGACGCAGCGCTTAATCGCCTCCAGATTAGACAGCTCAAAGCCGATCCGGAAAGTAATCCCATGCTCACGCAGCAGATTCTCGAACAGACTGCGGTAGATACAGCTCTCCTCTGAGACAATCAGCTCACATTTGTTCAAATCCTGCAGCGTCACATGATCAAGCCCTGACAGCGGGTGATCTTTTGGTGCCACCAGCACCAGCGGCTCATCCCTGATGATCATACGCTCCAGCTGCGTATCTGCAGTACTGCGGTCGAGCATTAGGCCAATATCCACCTCACCATCTCTTATTTTGGCTACCAGATTAGCCTCCTGCTCGGTTTGCAGATGAATGCTTAGCCCTGGAAACGTCGTCCGAAGCTGCTGCAAAAAGGGAGGCAGGTAAAAGGCAGCCAGAGAATCTATCGTCCCTATCGTCAAGGTTCCCCCAATCTGCTGGGCGATCGTTTCCTTTGAGCGGTCATATAAATCCAAAATCTCCACAAACAGCTTCAACAGCTCTTCTCCAGGAGGAGTCAGGCGCAGTACCCGCCCGTGGCGTTCCATCAGCGGAACCCCATATTCCTTCTCAATCTTCTGTATCTGCGTGGTCACACTGGACTGGGCATAACCCAGTTCTTCAGCCGCACGGGTAAAACTTTGCCGCTTTGCGACCTCACGGAAGGTCCGCATATATGTTAAATCCATTCAGTCACCTCAACATCAATATTATTGATAACCTACATCATTTATTATAGCTAACGCCGATAGAATATTCCATGCTACAGTAAGATAAAAGGATTTAAACATTTTGGAGGACGATATTCATGTTAACAGAAGAACAGATTTATGGAATCTATGTTCCCGTGGTAACCCCGTTCAATACGGCTGGAGAAATCGATCTGGAATCGTATCAGCGTTATGTGAACAACATCATCAAGAACAGTATTCATGGTCTGGTCGTCAATGGAACCACTGGAGAATCGCCGACAGTCAACATACAAGAGCTGCAGACCCTCGTGGACACTTCACGGGAACTATTAAAATCCACCTCAATCCCATTGGTTATTGGCACAGGCACCAACGATACGGCATCCACTGTTGCCCGGACCGAGATGGCAGCGAACGCTGGTGCTGACGCCGTGCTGGTAGTTGTACCCTATTACAGCCGCCCTTCCCAACAAGGCATTATTGAGCATTTCCGCAAAGCTGCGGAAGTAGGCATACCTGTCATGGCTTATGATATTCCAGGCCGCGCAGGAGTCGGCATGACCATCGATACCGCACGAACGATCCTGGAAATGAACAATGTTGTGGGTTTAAAAGACTGCTCCGGTTCACCACTGCTCGTCTCTGAGCTATCCCGACTAGGTTCGAAACCCGTGCTGTGCGGCGATGATCTTCATTTCTTCGAGATGCTGGGCTGCGGAGCCGCCGGTGGGATGCTGGCCTCGGCCAACGTCCATACCGCGAAGTACCTCGGAATCTACGAACAGTTCAGAAATGGCAAGCTTGAAGAAGCCCGAACAGAATTTAACCAACTTGTGCCGCTGATGAAGCTCCTCTTCAAGGAATCCAATCCGGCTCCGATTAAATGGCTGCTTAATGCCTATGGCGAAATCTCCTCAGACACACTCCGTCTGCCAATGACCCCCATCAGCTCCGAGCTGCGTGAGGAATTAGGTGCTTATCTGGCCGGGTAGCACCTGCTCTGTTCGTTAACGGATGAGTATACAACACCACAAGAACCGCCAAGGACAGTCTTTGACTGTACCCTGGCGGTTCTTGTTTGTCATCATGGAATCCCAGCACCACGCAAAAAAAAACAGCCTCCCGTATGGAGAGGCTGAAATGTATTTATATCAAGCGAGCCGCAATTTACTGTGATCTGCCTGCTTGGGAAGCAGGTCTGCTGCTCGGGCGGCTGTTGTAGTTGTTGCCTGACCGGCCAGCCTGGCTGGCAGCAGGTCTACTGCTCTGACCAGAGCGGTTCTGCTCGCCCGGTCTGCCGCTATAACCAGCTCCACCGGCTGCAGCACTCCCAGGTCTTGCTCCTGCTCCTGCCGCTTTGCGGCCCGGCTCACCATTTGGTCTGCTGCCCGTGCCGCTCTTGCTTCCGCCGTTAGCACTGCCCTGGCGGTTGCCTTGCGTGAACCACTCCGACTTCGGCTTGCGCGCAGGATTAGTCTTCGCCTTGGCAGCCGGCTTCGCCGGAGCTTTGGACGGACGTTCATTCAGCAGCGCCTGAGCACTTTTGGACATCGGATACGCATGGTCCTTCACTTCCGGAATCGTCTTGCCGATCAGCTTCTGGATATCCTTAAGGTACGGGATTTCTTCAGCCTCGCATAGGGAGATAGCGATTCCGCTCATACCTGCACGCCCGGTGCGGCCGATACGGTGAACATACGTTTCAGGAATGTTCGGCAGATTGAAGTTGATAACATGCGACAGCTCATCAATATCAATCCCGCGGGCGGCAATATCCGTAGCAACAAGCACACGTGTAGCTCCGCTCTTGAAATTGCGCAGCGCATTCTGGCGGTCATTCTGGGACTTGTTGCCGTGAATTGCCTGTGCGGTAATATTGATTCGGGTCAGATCACGGGTTACCCGGTCAGCTCCGCGTTTGGTGCGGGTGAAGACCAGTGCAGACACAATCGACTTGTCCTGCAGCAGACGGTTTAACTGATTCTGCTTATTGCCGTTCTCCAGGAGATAGATTGATTGCTCAATTCTGTCTACAGTGGAGGAAACCGGGGTAATTTCGATTTTCACCGGGTTCACGAGCAGCGTTTTGATCAAGTTGGATATTTCCGTCGGCATAGTAGCCGAGAAGAACAACGTTTGCTTTTTGGCAGGCATTTTGGCAATAATCCGCTTCACATCATGAATGAAGCCCATATCGAGCATCCGGTCCGCTTCGTCCAGTACAAGAATCTGTACATACTGCAGATCGACATGCTTCTGATTGATCAGATCGATCAGACGGCCTGGTGTTGCAATCAGGATATCTGCACCTTGGCTTAATGCACGCTCCTGGGCTTTCTGTGATACACCACCGACAATAGCCGTTGAACGGATACTGGTAAATTTACTGTAGGCCTGGATATTTTCTGAGATTTGCAAGGCAAGTTCTCTTGTAGGTGTGAGAATCAGCGAACGAATCCGGCGTTTGCCTCCGGTTACGGAAGGCTGCTGGCTCAGCAGTTGAATAATCGGCAACGAGAAAGCGGCTGTTTTGCCTGTTCCGGTCTGCGCACAGCCGAGGACGTCTCTGCCGGCTAGTGCCGCAGGAATGGACTCCTCCTGGATTGGAGTGGGGGATGTATAATTTTCCTGGCTCAAAGCCTTGAGGATCGCGGGAATCAAATTCAAATCATTAAAAGTCATTTTGTCTCCTTAATTATCAATACATATATTTTTAGATCATGAACGAACGGAATTTAGCTTATTCCTGCGTCTCCACATAGCGCAGTTGTAAGTCATAACACATAATGATACCACAGATCCGCATATAAAATAACCCCGCCCCCTCAGGTTATGGGATCGGAGCTGATTGAGTACTTAATATCTGGAATTTATATAATAATGTGATCACACTATTCATGAGAAAATGTATAATTACAGGTCCTGCAATATTATAGAATGTGCGTTCTTGTACATCAACTAACACACTCCCTTTTTACATAAATCCCCATTGAAAAAGGACCCCGCATCCTATCAATGCTGGAGGTCCTTAAATACAGATTGCGGCATATCCGCAATTTCTAAGACCCTTCTATTTGACCGTAACCTTCATCATTGCACTCACACTTGTCCCAGAGCTGTTCACCAGCTCCGCACGATAATCATAGACGCCTGCAGTGCGGCCCTCAATAGAGGTCACGGCCGACTGGGCATTTGGCGTATTAACGCTTAAGGACTGCGTATCAACCAGGACACCATTTTCATAGAGGCGGTAAGTTGTCGCGTTCATTCCCCACCACAGATTCATCGTTACCTTATAGTTCCCGTCACCATCCGAGTTATCGTTCGACAACACCGGAACGGCGGGAGCCGCGTCTTCCACAGTTACCACAAACGGACTGGAAACCGTTGTTCCCCAGGAGTTGGTAAGCTCCGCAGTGTAGGTGTATGTTCCGTTTGCTTTTCCAGTCAGTTGGGTCACTGCGGTCTGTGCCTCTGGAGTGTTATCGGCAAAAGCCTTGCTGTCAATCAGCTTACCGTTCTCATACAGCTTATAGCTGGTTCCGTTATTGCCCCACCACAGGTTCATTGTGACTTGGTAGTCGCCATCCTGAAGTCCGGTATCATAACCGTTGTTGCTGGAAAGTACGGGCTTCCCGGGTACATCCGTTGCCTTCTGCGGGCCCCCTACGATCTGAATAGCCGGTGCCGCAGGAGCCTCCATTCCTGTTCCCAGATAAAAGCTTGGATGCGGCGGCTGATTATAGCCTACGTTTTGCCAAGCCACGGCCAGACGGTACACCGGATCTTGCATGAGCGTACGAATACGGGTATCGGTAAGATCCGTAGTGGTGTATATCCGCAGCTCGGTACTGTCGGCGGAACGCCACATCACTTCCTCACGCCAGTCACCATACAAGTCTGCTTGCAGGCTGGGATTAGCTTTGGTTCCGTTGTTTGAGGCCGCCCCCTCTGCTGTCAGCAGATTAGCTGTCGCCTGCTTCACATAATCCCATTTATCCACCCGGTTGTCATCCATCAGCTCCCGCGAAAGGTCGCCATCCCACCATACCCCAAAGTTAGTTGAAGTAGGCAGAGTTGTGCTTATCAATTCCCCCTTAGCGCTGTATATTCCGGTAACCGGAATTTGCTGCCCATTGGTAATAGTTGCCGCCCAGACCTCTTCTCCCACGTAATTCGGATCAATGTCTGCTGACATCCCACGACCCGTATCAATACCTGTATAAATACCCCACAGCGCTTCGCCGGTTGCCGCATCACGCATTTCCATGCCGTACTTGGAATCTGTATGCTCATGTACATCAAAGACCTCCAGTCCCGGTCTTGCCGGGTCCAGATCCCCGAAGTGAATAGCATCCCCATGACCGAGCTTCGTATTATACAGCGGCAGCCCGTCATCATCAATTGCCATAGCACCGAACGTAATTTCATCCTTACCGTCCCGGTCCACATCCCCTACAGACAAGTTGTGGTTGCCCTGGCCTGTGTATTCACCATTTCCTTCGTCATTGGAATCAAACCGCCACACCTTGCTCAGCTTGCCATCCTTGTAATCATAGGCAGCCAGCACCGTCCGTGTATAATAACCTCGGCTGAAGATCACACTGGGGTGCTCACCGTCGAGATAAGCTACCGCCGCCAGAAAACGGTCCACCCGGTTGCCATAGGCATCCCCCCATGCACTCACATCACCGCGTGGAGGGTCATACTCGACCGTATCTACTGCCCTGCCTGTCATTCCATCGAATACGGTCAGATATTCATTGCCAAGCAGCACGTAACCGCTGCTGTTGCGGTAATCCGCCGTAGCATCGCCAATCACTGTACCTTGGCCATCGACCGTACCATCTGCGGTTTTGAGCATGACCTCTGCCCGGCCGTCGCTGTCCAGATCGTAGACTATAAACGGAGAATAATGGGCACCTGCGCGGATATTCTTTCCTAGGGTGATCCGCCAGAGACGGGTTCCGTCCATTTTGTAGGCATCCATATAGACAATGCCTGTGTATCCTGCCTGAGAGTTGTCTTTGCTGATCGAAGGAGACCATAGCATAACAATCTCATATTTCCCGTCACCATCCAGATCCCCTACACTTGCGTCTCCGGCATTGTAGGTATAAGGCTGGCCGTCCTTCGTATAATCATCTGCCGGCTTCTGAAGCGGCACTGACAGGTACTGCTGCTGCCATACCCCGAATGATTCCGTTGCGGATTGCTCTGCGCCATTCAATACGGCTTTTATTGTATATTTAGAGTCCGCCTTTCCCATAGCGTCCAGCAGATTCGTACTGCCAGTCAGCGGTTTTACATTTACTTTTTTTCCATCACGGTACACATTGAAAGCTATCGAATCGGGATCAAGCCCCAGCATCCGCCAGCTGAGATATATTCCTTCATTCGTCTTGACCGCAACCGGTGCCCGGTCCAGGTTTTCCATGCTGCGGAAAAGTGTAGTCACAACCGGTGTCTCCAGCATGGAAGACATCCCGGATATACCGCCTGCATTGACCGAGGCAACTTTATAGTAGTAAGGAATCGTACTTAGAATTGTACTATCCGTATAAGAAGCCACCTTGGTCTTGCCAATCAGGGCATACTCGCCGCCGGCTGACTTTGAGCGGTACACATTGAACATTTTAGAATCTGCATCTTCGTTCCAGCTGAAACTCACATCATTTTTGTGAATAGATTGCAGCTCCATTCCGCTCGGAATAGCAGCTTTGGCTACGGAAGGATCAATCATAGACACCAGCAGAAGGCTCGAAGCCACCGACTCCAGCCCTGTACTGTCGACCGCAGTCACTGAATACTCGTAATCCATACCAATGTCAGCCGTTAAGTCTGTATAGGTCAAACCGGTAGTTTCCCCCAGTACCTCTGCACTTTCTGCAACTGTAGCCTTCCGATACACCCGGTATTTAGAAGCACCGTCGATACCTGTCCAAGAGAGGTTTGCTCTTACAGGATCATTGAGAAGATCCAGCTGATCCAGCTTGAGATTCGCGGGTGCCAGCATCAGAGGCGTGATCTCCACCCCGTTGAGATGAGCCGTTGTACCGCTGAACACCAGATTCATCTGACCATCTTTGATGGATATCTGACTGTACTCCTTCTCAGCAATACTCCCTTTACCGGAAGAAATGGTTCCATAATCTTTACCTTCGATCGATACATTCGTTTTGGTAGATCCTATCCAGTCTCCCGTGTAAGTCTTGACAGAATAATAGCCATTCGGCATATCCACTTTGAATTCATAAGATCCGCCAAAATAAATGACGAAATCCCGGCGCAGTGCATCCGTGCCGTCTCCACGATCACGGTCACTCATCCCGGCGCTTGAAGTCAGTCCATAACCAAGCTCAGGAGTATAGAGCACGCTTCGGTTCACTTCAGTGTAACCTGCAGCGACCGGTGAACCCGCTGGCCCAAAATCAAAACGGTACTGGGACTGCTTCGTAGTTAGTGTCAGCGGATCGGAAGGTTCGGATTCCCCACGCCCGTTGACTGCTGTCACCCTCATCGTGTAGCTTTGGCCTTCAGCCATTCCTCCCACAGTAATAGATGGAACTGTGGCAGAGCCAATCATGGTATACGCAGATTCATCGGCTGAAACCAGCTTACGGTAGATTTTGTAGATATCTGCCCCCACTACTGGATTCCATTTTAGTACGGCACCTGCATTACTGACACTCCCTGCCGCCAGGCCAGTAGGCTTCTCTGGAACCGTAGCTGGGGGATCAATCTCCTGAACCTCACCAGACAATGGGATATCCAAAGAAGCGATCCCTCCGGCAATCAGACGTGCCATTTGAATAGCCCCATATTCCTGAAAATGGGTGTTATCGCTTGATCCCGCAGGAAAGGCTGAATATACGCCCGGGTCGGTATATAGAAATACTGCCCGCGTAGCTTCAAATCCAATGGAATTGTAATAAGCCACACTTAGCGAGCTGAGATCTACCAGTCCAACGTTAAGCTCAGCAGCGACTTCTTTCATCGCCTGCACATATTCAGAGAAACTCACATTGAATTGACTTGTCCCTGCGTTATAATCCCGGCGCCCCATTGGCGTAACCAGAATCGGCATCGCTCCGCGTTGTCTCGTGCCTTGGACGTAGGTTTTCAGATAATTTTTGTAATCTGCAGGTGAAGCATAACGTTCCGGAACGCTGATCGTGGCATCGTTATGTCCAAACTGTACAAGGAAATAGTCACCCGGTTTAATCTCCCTGAGGATCTCATCCAATCTGCCTTCCACAATGAAGGACTTCGAGCTGCGCCCCCCGATAGCATGATTATTGAACTCAACCGCTGTGGTAAAAAACTTGCCGATCATCTGACCCCAGCCCGCCTGTGGTTTCCAGTACGGATCATAGGTCTGTACAGTGGAATCTCCGGCAATGTATACGGTAGGTTTCATACCGGCTGTACGTTCAGGTTGTTTTTTGATCACAAGCGCATTGAGTACAGGTCTAGTTCCGCTAAACACGAAATTCATCTGTCCGTCGACCAGCGCAATATCGAAGCTCATTTCCAAATATTCTCCCGCACTTTTGCTGGTCAGCTGTACCTTCTGCATGCTTTCTACATTGATACCCACATTCGTATCCCCGCCGCTGTCACCGGCAATCAGCGATACAGTGTAGTCACCATTCGGCAAATCAATATTAAACCCTGCCCCATTAACAACTACAAAATCAGTTCTTAATGCATCAGCCTTACCTCTATCAGCACCGCTTACTTTGGACCTATCTGTGAATCCATATTTCGTGTCCCCGGTGTAGGCAGTCCCGGCCTCAACCTTCAAATATCCTTCCGCTGCAGCACCCGGCCCGAAATCAAGCGCATATTCATCTCCTTCCGGCAGCGGGGCTGGTGGTGTGTCATTCGTGCTCTCCACAATGACCGGACTGCTAAGATCCGACTCCACACCGTCATCATTGATAGCGGATACATAATAGGAGTAGTGACCTCCTTCAACAACTTGCTGGTCTGTATACTTCGTATCCGCCGCCGATCCCAAGTGCAAAACGTTACTGTCTGACCCACCGCTTCGATAGATCTGGTAATAGACCGCACCCGTTACGGTATCCCACTGAAGCGAAATACTGGATGCGTCCGCAGCAGTAACCGCAAGTCCAACCGGTGCCGAGAGGGGCTGAGCTATCGCTTTTTGAATGACAAGACCGTTTAAATATCCGCCAGCTCCCGATCCGGACACCCCTAAGGTCAGTTGACCGTCGAGCACTGTGGTATGATAGATTGCCTGATTAACCTGCTGTTTACTGGCGATCGTTCCTGCCACAGCCCCTTCCAGGGTAAACGTTGTTTTGGTGGTACTGGTACCTGCAAGCAAGTCCCCGGAATATACAGTGACATCATAATCTCCATTAGGAACATCCGCCTGAAAAGAGTAAGACGTACCCAGCACAAAATCATTCGTGAGCTCGTCTCCACCCGAACGGTTTCTGGAGGCTACGGCCTGGTCTAAGCCATATCCCAGTTCTCCGGTATACAGCTTAGTTTCATTGACAGCAGTGTACCCATCCATAACCGGACTCGATGCTGTGCCAAAATCATACCGCAGCTCCAGCTGTGAAGACTTCACCGTTACGTTATCCTCCTGCTCAGCTCCATACACAAGTGCCGGAAATAAAGAAGAACATATCATAATCCACGATAGAAGAAGCATTGCCATCTGTTTGCTTGTACGATTTCTCATCTTTCGTGATTCACCCGCTTTCAATTTTTTAAAAGCCTTTGGATCACTCCCCGAAATGTAACCGCTTTCCAAAACAAAACTGTTGCTGCCGCTTTTGACACTGATCCTATGGAATACTGAACACTTTATACACCCAGCTCCTGCTATATCAGCTCCCTTCGAAATCCATTTGATCTGAGCGCTGCATTTAATTACCATAAAGTTACAGCTTCAAATCGATACTATCATTTGCCAGCGTTACTGAACATTTAAAAATCCGATCTTTTCATACACGAAACCGATCTGTTTGCGGCTGCTCAGGACGTTTGACTGAGCTTTGAACACATACATAGGCCATTGGATTCATTCGATTTACGGCAGATTCTCTATAAGGACTGATACCCCAGAAATCCTGCAAACCCCTTGTGTCTTATTCTTAAGTCCACTTTCACCTACCTCCGTGCACGCAAAAAAAAGCGGAGGATTGCTCCCCCGCTTTCACTCTTATAAAAAGATTAAGACTATTCTACAATTTCAGCAGTATCGCCGTTGTTGGCACCTGCAGCGTTGGCTTCGTCGGTGTCGATATGCATATCAAGTTTGAAGTTGTCGGATACGCGTGCAAGCACGTTCTCCAGTACCAGACCACGTTCACCGCCAAGACGCACCTTCAGCATTTGCTTGTCGGCAATGCCCCAAGCTTCAGCTTCAGAAGTGTGGAAGTGGATGTGGCGTGCTGCCACGATTACACCTGTTTCCAGCTCAACTTCGCCGGCAGGTCCTTTGATCGTAATTCCTGGTGTTCCTTCAATATTGCCGGATTCGCGGACAGGGGCTTTCACGCCAAGGCTGAATGCGTCTGTACGGGAAACTTCCAACTGCGATGCTGGACGGACAGGGCCAAGAATTCTGACTTTGTCAAATTTTCCTTTGGTTCCGATCACGGCTACTTGTTCATTTGCTGCAAATTGTCCGGGTTGGGAAAGCGGTTTGAACTCAGTCAGTTGATATCCTGGGCCAAATAACGCTTCTACGTGCTCCTGCGTAAGGTGAATATGTCGGGCCGACACACCTACGGGTACAGTCTTGCTCATTGTAAAGTCACTCCTTGTATTTTCTCTAATATCTGTACAAGCCACTGAACATTATACATCTATTTCTTTGAAAATAAAAAGATCGAGTTCACAATGAGCGATTTTTTTTTCAACATTTTGCGATATTGGAACAGGATTGTCAAGAAATCGCCACTTCCCGGGCGTTAATGTTGCATCTCAAGTTTGGACGATTTTTGACGGCAAATGATTGGCAAGAAAAGTAAGGGCATTCCCGTACAACCACCCCCGAACTTCATCCTCGGGATAACGAGCCAGCAGCATATCAGCAAATTCGACATATTTCCCCGGGTGCTCAAGGCCCTCTACCCAGGCGTCAATCCCGTCAAAATCCGATCCGAACATTATCTTCGTGGAGCCTTCGAGAGAACAAACATGTTCAATATGACGCAGTACATCCTCAGCCTTCGCGCCCCCTCCATCCCGGACAAACCAGGGGACAAAGGTCAACCCGATTCGCCCATCCATAGCCACCAGAGCCCGAATCTGCTCGTCGCTCAAATTGCGCGGGTGTCCACATACGGCAGCAGCATTGGAATGCGACGCAATGAAGGGATGTATACTCCGCTCCGCAAGCTCCCAGAATCCGGCTGGCGCGAGATGCGACACATCCAGCAGCATGCCGCTCCGGTTGCACCATTCAATCAGCTTGCGTCCCTGTTCCGTAAAACCGCCATTCCGTAGCTCCAGTACACCGTCAGCCGCCCAGTTGGCATAATTCCAGGTTAGCCCCAGACAACGTACTCCGAGCTCAAAGCATAACTGGGCATAGAAGAGGTTCCCTTCCAGACCGTCTACACCTTCCAGAGAGAGCATCCCCCATCCATTGGGTGTATTGGTCTGGACTGCTACTTCCTCCTTCCAGCGAAGCCACTGAAGGCCCCCTGGGCCTGCCACTTGTAGGCGGAACGATTCAATCTGTCCCAGAATGCGTTCAAAGCTTGCTTTTTCCCGTTGAGTAGACAAATAAATAGCAAAAACCTGTAGACTAACCCCCCCCGCCAGCAAACGCTCCAGCGTTACATCCAGCCGGCTGTCCTTTGTGAAGTCGATATCCGGAGAAGCCTGAAGCTTACTTAGCACATCACAGTGAAAATCCGCTACTTTCATTCTCCTGTTCCCCATCCTGTATGAACCCCGCTTTCGCAATAGCTATAGATCTATTACAAAGCATATGCTGCCATCATCCATCCTTCGACTGGGTACCCATAAATTCATTCTATGCAGCAAAAAACCTGCTTACCGGGGTAAACAGGTTCATTCAAAAGTTAATTTATTATCTAGGCTCTACAATCAATTTAATCGCGGTCCGATCCTCTCCATCAATCACTATGTCCGTAAAGGCCGGGATACAGATTAGATCCACACCGCTTGGTGCAACAAATCCCCGGGCAATGGCAACTGCTTTGACGGCTTGGTTCAGTGCTCCGGCTCCAATCGCTTGCAGCTCGGCCGTTCCACGTTCACGAAGAACACCTGCTAACGCGCCGGCGACGGAATTAGGATTGGATTTAGCTGATACTTTTAATACATCCATAGTAAGTACCTCCCCTGGGAAAATGATGGTGTTCTTCCACTACTGTAGATGTTATTCGCGCTAGAAGAATTAATTCCTTCTTTTTGCGGACCATTCCGGAGAAATTAGGACAAAAGATACTGTTTTTCGATATAATAAAAATCACACTTTACCCAAAACCTACGATTTTTGCCGTAAACCCTATTTAATTGTAATTCAGTTTAATTCATGACCCATTCGCCTTCACGCAGCCTGATTTTCTCCACACGAGTGGCTTTACCAGTAGCTTCGTCAAGGTCGGCGAACAAACCATGCAACATCCATTTGCCTTCATCCACAACAAACCTTGCAGGAAGCTGAGTAGTAAATTTATACAGTACTGCATCCTTTTCCATACCCAATATCCCTTCTCTTGAACCAACCATACCTGCATCCGTTAAATATGCGGTTCCTCCTGGCAGGATGACTTCATCATTACTCTGTACATGGGTATGCGTACCAACCACAATAGAAGCCAGTCCATCCATGAAATAACCCATTGCGATTTTTTCGGATGTTGCTTCAGCATGAAAGTCGACAAGAATGCATTTATGCTTTTGCCGAAGCTCTTCAACAATCTCCTCACCTATACGAAACGGATCATCAATAGCCGGCAAAAACGTACGTCCCTGCAGATTGACAATCGCGAGCTGTTTACCATTCGCTTTAATCACCGTATACCCGCGGCCAGGTGTCCCCGGAGGAAAATTAGCCGGGCGGATAAGCCGGGGCTCGTCATCAATGAATTCAAAAATATCTTTGTTATCCCAAGTATGATTACCCATCGTAATCCCATGAACTCCCCAATTAAAGAATTCATTAGCAATGGCTGAGGTAATTCCCCGGCCGGCCGCGGCATTCTCACCGTTGACGATAATGATATGCGGCTGATATTTATCCTTCAGGGAAGGCAGCATTTCGCGAAGCGCTTTTCTGCCTGTATTCCCGCAAATGTCTCCAATAAATAAAACTTTAATGATATTCTCCTCCTGAAAGAAAAAAGGCCCCACAGAGGGGCCGATTTCCTTGGTTATTTGGCGTATTCTACTGCCCGTGTCTCGCGGATTACAGTAACCTTGATATGCCCCGGATAATCCAGTTCACTCTCGATCATCTTCGTAATGTCGCGTGCCAGACGGAAAGCTTCAGCATCGTCGATCTTCTCAGGCTGCACCATTACGCGTACCTCGCGGCCCGCTTGAATGGCGTAGGATTTCTCCACACCCTCGAAGGATTCGGAGATCTCCTCCAGTTTTTCCAGACGCTTGATATACGTTTCCAGGGTTTCGCGGCGTGCGCCAGGGCGTGCGGCTGACAAAGCATCAGCTGCTCCAACCAGCATAGCGATAACCGATGTAGCTTCGCAGTCACCATGGTGAGATGCGATACTGTTGATAACCACTGGATGTTCCTTGTATTTCTTCGCCAGTTCGACGCCGATTTCCACGTGCGAACCTTCCACTTCATGATCCAGCGCTTTGCCGATATCATGCAGAAGTCCGGCGCGTTTTGCAAGCACGATGTCTTCCCCAAGCTCACCGGCCATCAGTCCAGTCAAATAAGCAACCTCCATGGAGTGCTTGAGTACATTTTGACCATAACTCGTACGGAATTTCAGACGGCCCAGGATTTTGATCAGATCAGGATGCAATCCGTGAACACCAACCTCGAAGGTAGCTTGTTCACCATATTCGCGAATCCGTTCATCCACTTCCTTACGGGACTTCTCAACCATTTCCTCAATCCGAGCCGGATGGATACGTCCATCAGCCACAAGCTTCTCAAGTGCCGTACGGGCCACTTCGCGGCGAATCGGATCAAAGCCTGACAGAATAACCGCTTCAGGAGTATCATCAATGATGAGATCAATACCAGTGAGAGTTTCCAGTGCACGAATGTTACGGCCTTCGCGTCCGATAATCCGTCCCTTCATCTCTTCATTAGGCAATGTTACGACAGACACGGTAGTTTCCGCTACATGATCAGCTGCACAGCGTTGGATCGCCAAAGTAATGATCTCACGGGCTTTCTTATCCGCTTCTTCTTTGGCCTGCTGTTCAATTTCCTTGATCATCTGAGCGGTTTCGTGGCGAACTTCCTGCTCAACATTACTGAGAATGATACTTCTGGCATCATCGATGCTCAGATTGGAGATGCGTTCCAATTCAGTGACTTGATTCTTGTAAATAACGTCAATTTGCTGTTGTGTTTCGTCAATTCGTTTCTCTTTGTTAGCTACTTGTTCTTCTTTTCGTTCGAGCGATTCCATTTTTTTATCCAGCGATTCTTCCTTTTGCAGCAAACGTCTCTCTTGCCGTTGGATTTCATTCCGACGTTCACGAGTTTCTTTCTCAGCTTCGGTACGGATTCTGTGGACTTCGTCCTTAGCTTCAAGTACCGTTTCCTTCTTCAGCGCTTCTGCCTCTTTCTTCGCGTTCTCCACGATGACTACGGCTTCTTTCTCAGCACTGGAAATCTTAGCTTCTGCAAGGGATTTACGAATAAAATAACCGAATCCAAAGAATAATGCAGCTACAACGAGAACGATTATGACCCAGATCGCAGTTTGCATCTGTTCACCTCCTCGTTGGTTCCTCCAAGAACTAGGCTTGGGAATTTGTGCAGTTGTTAAACTAATCCGTTCATCACCATACAAAAAACCGGTAATACACCGATTGCCATACTGCACATGCTGCACATGCACACTGCCCGCCTTATCCGGCGATTACATTTCATATGAGTTGTACGCGAACCGCATTATAAGAGTCTGCTTTTTGGGAAGGAAAAAGGATATCTTATTTATGCCGATTCATGTTATATTTTATTATTTATAAAAAGACATTGTCAAGAGAGTCGATAACTGCATTAAAGTCAAGACAATCAGTCAGGGAAGTAAATATCCTCTTCTTCCCCCTCAAAATCCTCTTCCTCACGCAAAATATTCAGAACCTGGCGCACCATATCCCCGGAAAATCCTCTTCGCATGAGAAATGCCCCGGTCTTCCTCCGTTTGTCATTCCCATCTCCGCGAATTAAGTTCCATTTCTTACGCCCCGTCTGCAAAGCGCTTTCCAGTTCCTGTTCGGGAGTGATATTCTCCAATGCCTCGGAAATCAGCGACTTCTCTATGCCCTTCTCACGCAGTTCTTGGCGGATCCAGAGCTTGCCTTTACGCTGATTCGTTATACGCTGCTCTGCCCATTGCTTGGCATATAAAGGATCATCGAGCAGACGCTCCTGCTGCAGACGCAACAGAACTTCGGCAATAATAGTCTCCCCTATTTCCTTCTCCCGTAAACGGCGGGCCATTTCCTGAGACGTTCGAGGCTTGCGCTCCAAATAGCGCAGGCCCTCAACATAAGCCCGCTGCCGCTCATCGGCTACAACGATCTCTTCCAGATCAGTCTTCATGAAGGAGCTACCCGTAATCATCCGGTATTTAATCATGACATCTTCATGAACGGCCAGCTGATAGGCACCAAAATGTATGATATAACGGTGGTCTGACTTCTTCAGACGCTCTACACGCGTAATTTCTAGTAATTCATCCTCAGGGAAATCGGCTAAGATTTGCTCGTCCTGCTCTTCAGGTTCAGGATTTAATTGGATTACCATTGGCTTCCTATCACCTCATTGCTGATGTAAGTCTTATTCATTTGCGAAAAAGCGCCCTGCAATGGATCATTCACAGGGCGCCCGAACTCTTACCGGGTATTCAATTTCAAATGATTGAATATCAGGTTATTCAATTTCAAGCAGAAGTTTCTCTTCTTCTTCTTGCTCGGCAGCTACCTCAGATTCACTTGGCGCAGCCACAAGCGTTGATAAATTGCTCGCTTCACGAATCTTATTCTCAATCAGCAAGGCAATGTCCTGATGCTCCTTGAGGAATTGCTTGGAATTCTCACGGCCTTGTCCAAGACGTTCACCTTCATAGGAGTACCAAGCACCACTCTTGTTCACAATGTCCATTTCCGTTCCGATATCCACAAGGCTTCCTTCACGGGAGATGCCTTCACCGTACATAATATCCACATCTGCCTGCTTGAACGGAGGTGCAACCTTGTTCTTCACGACTTTGATCTTGGTGCGGTTACCCACAACATCATTACCCATCTTAATACTCTCTACGCGACGTACATCCAGGCGTACAGAAGAGTAGAATTTCAGTGCTCGTCCGCCAGGTGTCGTTTCCGGGTTACCAAACATTACACCGATCTTCTCACGAAGCTGGTTGATGAAGATAGCAATGGTATTCGATTTATTGATGGCTCCCGACAATTTCCGTAGAGCCTGGGACATCAGGCGGGCCTGCAAGCCTACATGGGAATCCCCCATGTCGCCTTCAATTTCTGCTTTTGGAACCAAGGCTGCCACAGAGTCAACTACAATGATATCTACCGCGCCACTGCGTACCAGTGCTTCAGCAATTTCCAACGCTTGCTCCCCGGTATCCGGCTGGGACAACAGAAGTTCATCGATATTTACACCAAGTGCATTGGCGTATTTAGGATCAAGCGCATGCTCGGCATCAATAAATGCAGCTTGTCCGCCTGCCTTCTGCACTTCCGCAATCGCATGCAGAGCAACAGTTGTCTTACCGGAAGACTCTGGTCCATATACTTCAATAATACGTCCCTTAGGAAGTCCGCCTATACCTAATGCAATATCAAGTGCCAAAGATCCGCTAGGTACGACTTCCACTTTCATATGAGTGGATTCTCCCAATTTCATGATCGAACCTTTACCGAATTGTTTTTCTATTTGACGAAGCGCCATATCAAGCGCTGCACGACGATCTGACAATCAGACCACTTCCTTCACTGTTTATAATAATATAATAACGTGTTTTGGAGGTCTTGCCAAGCTTTTTTTCGAACATACATTCGTTTTTTTTGTCCCGAGGGCTAATACTTCCTTTTAATGTAAGCCTCCTTCCGGATCTGGATCTGCGCCAGATTATGGATTCACCGGACATCGGACAGCACCTTCTCGCAAGGGTCATGCTGCGGGATCACTTCGTATGAATAAAACAAAAAACCGCAGCAGGGATCTCTCAGTGCCACGGTTCTTCCGTATACCCAATTATATACCAGACAGGAAGGCTATTGCAAGGCAGAGCCTTCAAGCGGTGTAGCTATCTTGCGTTCCTCCAGTCTGCGCCAGAGACGGTACAAGAGTGCCTTGACTGTCCGCAGACGGATATTCTCGCGAGTGCCTTTAAGATTAAGTTCATATACTTCCGTAGGACGGCCGCGTTCAGCGAGTCCGATAAATACTAGTCCTACCGGCTTGCGCTCTGAATACCCCGGACCCGCTACACCGGTAACCGACAATCCAAAGTCACTGTCAGCAGTCATTCTCACCTGATCCGCGAGCACCTCAGCCACTTCCCTGCTGACCGCACCTGGGGCATCCGGGCCCTCCAGCATCGCTGCAGGCACGTTCAGCAGCTTCTTCTTCATCTCATTGGAGTAGCATACGATTCCTCCGAGGAACATAGACGCGCTGCCTGGAATATTGGTGATACTCTCCATCAGAAGACCGCCAGTACAGCTCTCCGCCGCACTCAATGTCAGCCCGGCATCTGCCATCCAATCCACAATCAGCTGCTCCAGCGGTACATTGATATTGGCATACATATGCTCCGGCAGAATCTCCTGAATGGTCCTTTCAAGTACCTCCAGCTTCTTCATGGCTTCCCGCTCCGAAGGGGCTTTGGTGGAAATGCGAACCGTTACCTCGCCCTCCTTGGCATAAGGAGCAATGGTCGGATCGCTCTGGCCCCGGATGAGATCAATCAATTTATCTTCAAGGAGCGACTCTCCGATACCGGCAAACTTCAGCATTTTGGAATATATCGGCATTTCATCAGTCAGGACATGCTGCTGCAGCCAAGGTTTGGCCTGGTCTATGAACATAGGCTTCATCTCACGCGGAGGTCCGGGAAGCACGATATAGAACTTTCCTCCATCGGAAAAAGCAAGCCCCACCGCCAGCCCCGTTTCATTCGGGAGCGGTGTTGTCCCATCGATAATCAGCGCCTGTTTCCGGTTGTTTTCGGTCATAACAATTTTGCGTTCGTCAAAAAACCGTTGAACATGGTCCATAGCAAGCTGGTCAATATGCAGACTGCGTCCAACGGAGGCTGCCAGTGCGTCCTTAGTAAGATCATCTTCAGTCGGGCCAATCCCGCCGGTGAACAGAATAATATCCGCACGGTTGCGGGCAATTTCTATAGCTTGTTGCAGACGGCTGCTGTTGTCCCCAACTACCGTCTGAAAATAAACATCGATTCCGAGTGCGGCCAGCTCTACTGAAAGAAACTGTGCATTGCTGTTTACAATCTGTCCTAGCAAAAGTTCTGTGCCGACGGCAATAATTTCCGCTTTCATCGCTGGCTTCTCCTCCTGAATGTAAATAATGAATGACTCTGTTCAGTTCAATTAAGCGTTGTGTAGCTGTAGTAAATCTTTGTTTTTCACGAAGTAGTCAATACCGGAGTAGATGGTAACAAGTGCCGCAGCCCAGATCGCAATATCATCCACAGGAATGCTGACAAACTGAAACGGAAAATTGTTCAGCAACAGAAGTGAAATGGCAACAATCTGAATAACCGTTTTGATCTTGCCCCATTTGCTGGCAGCAACTACTTTACCTTCAAGCAGCGCTACCTGACGCAAGCCCGTTACAGCGAACTCGCGGCTGATAATGACGATAGCGATCCAAGAGTCACATCTGCCCAGTTCCACCAGGGAGATCAGTACAGCAGAGACCAGGAGCTTGTCCGCCAGGGGATCAAGCAGCTTGCCCAGATTGGTAACCATATTGTATTTCCGGGCAATGTAGCCGTCTATACCATCTGTACTGGCTGCAAGCAGAAAAATCACTGCTGCGATCAGATGATTAATGGAGAGCTGGAATGAGCCCCAATGAATCGGTTCCGGATAAAAGCTGAAATTCACCAGCAGGAAAAACATCATAATCGGGATGAGACAAATACGGGCAAGCGTAATTCGGTTAGGCAAATTCACTGAAGTTCCTCCCTTGATCCATACGAATCCTATAATCCACTATTTTCTTAAATTCGGCTTAGGCAAGTATATTATAGCCCTATGTAGGTGTCAAAAAAAACACAAAGCACCCCGCAGGCAAGAAAAATGCAAGCAGTGCGGGGTACGAAAATCTTACTTTAAGTTGTTGAACTGCAGATCCAGCGGTAAATCGGCTTTTCGCAGGAGCTGGATAATCTGCTGCAGATCATCCCGGCTTTTGCCGGTTACACGGATTTGGTCCCCTTGAATCTGGCTCTTCACCTTCAATTTGGAGTCACGGATCAGGATGTTAATTTTTTTGGCATTCTCCTGATCAATCCCCTGTTTGAGTCCCAGACGCTGCCGTACCGTTCCCAGTGAGGCGGGCTCAATTTTGCCGAAATCCAGATTCTTGAGTGTAATTCCGCGTTTGACCATCTTTGACTGTAAAATATCAATAACAGCATTCAGTTTGTATTCATCCTCTGAAGCGATGATAAGCGCATCCTTCTCCAGCTTCAGACTGCTTTTGCTGTTTTTGAAGTCAAAGCGGTTATCGATTTCCTTCTCCGTCTGATGAACGGCATTGGTTAACTCCTGCATATCCATCTTGGATACGATATCAAATGAACTTTCCGAACTCATAAATCCACTTCCTTTGTTTACAAATATTCTTTTCCTATTATATGAGAAAGGAACTCTTAAGTCTAATTATGGGAAACACGCATGACCTGACATACAAAACAGCCCCACATAGTGGAGCCATTCTTGTAAAAACAGATAACAATACGGGCTATTGTCTGCTGCGAGAGGGAGCCCGGAACATATCCAGAATCCCCAGCACAATATGTGCCAGCCCAAAGCCCAAAATTCCATAACCCCAAGCACTCGGTGTCAGATAGTATCCCAGGAGACTGACGATAATGCCCAGCCCTGTGACGATCCAGCTAACGGTCATGAGAGAATACACCTCACTTTGGCGTAAGAACTGTAAATCAGTCTTAGGATATCCCAAAAGCCAAAGTCTATACGCGGACAACTTATGGAGTAGTCGTACCCTCTTGTGTAGCAGTAGCGTCCGGACTACCTGTTGTACCAGTGTCCGTTGTGCCGGTATTCTGTGAATCCGTTGTCCCTGTAGCAGAACCATTATCCAACTCCAGAAGAAGCCGGGATGAAGTTTTGCCATCGGTAATGATCTGTCCGTTAACTGTGATTTGTGTTGCGGGAGAATACCCGGATTTAATATACATCCCTGCACTGTCAAGGGTGAAGCTCAAATTGTCGCCCGCAGCTGTATTGCCGAAGCTCATCTTCTCTCCCTTGGAATTCTCACCCTTGTAGACTTCAAGCCAGCTCACACCGGTCGCTGCAATCTGCACCTGAACCGCACTTCCGGCAGGAGCAGAAACCTTATACACCGTTGTTTTACCGGATTTTCTATCCTGTGTGACCGTTACCTCCTGAGAGGATGGCGATGGAAGCGGAGTTGCTGAAGGAGCTATTGTGACCTCCGGAGTAGCTGTGCCGGTCTCAGGTGCTGCTGTTGCAGATGGCATTACTGCCCCTCCCCCCACAGCTGTCGGCGAAGGCTCCACTTTTGAAGGATCCTGTGTTGCCGAGGTTATAGTCCCAGGGTCGACTTTATCGGGTTCTGACTTGCCATTCAAGTTAGAAGAGGCGTACAGATATATCACCACAATAATAATGACGGGAAAGGTCCACATCAATACCGTAGGCAGCCACTTTGCATTCCGTTCCGTTTCAGGTCTGCGGCTGCGTTTTTGTATGACCGTCTCCATCGTAGTATCTGCCGGAGCGGCAGGAACATTCCCATGTTCCTCCATTAGTTCGTCAGGATTCACACCCACTGCCTCCGCATAGGTTTTGATGAATGCCCGGACATAAAAGCTTCCTGGGAGCACCTTGTAATCCCCTGCTTCGATGGCTTCCAAATATTTTTTACGGATTTTCGTTACTTCCTGGACATCATCAAGGCTCATCCCTTTTTGCAGACGCGCCTCCTTCAAATGCCGGCCCAGTTCCGACATACCATCACCTCCTAAATTATATGTGTTTATAGATCATCACTGTAGCCCGTCGTGAACGAGTCGTACAATATCTCTTCATTAGGGTTACTACGCAGCTCGATAATAATATCAAAATCATCAAAGCTGTATTCAGATTCCCGCACAAAAATATCCGGGTGCTCGATCACCTTCGTACTGGGCATGTTCATTACATTCTGCAACAGATTATAGTGCTTCTCGTTCGAGCGGATTGTGCTGACAATACCGTCAATGATGAACACGTTATGGGGATTCAACTCATCCTCAGCAAGCTGGCTCCGCACCGTCTGTCGCAAAAGTGTAGAAGACACAAACGTCCAGCGCTTCATGGCGCAGACACTTCCGGCAATGATCGATTCTGTCTTACCGACCCGGGGCATGCCCCGAAGACCTATAACCTGATTTCCTTCCCTTTTAAACAGTTCCCCAAGAAAATCAACAAGCAGCCCGAGCTCGTCCCTTGTGAAACGAAAGGTCTTGCGGTCATCGGAATCGCGGTCTATATAGCGTCCGTGTCTCACCGCCAGCTTGTCTACAAGCCGCGGGGAACGAAGAGCCGTAACTGTTATATTATCAACTTTTTTGAGCATTTCGCCCATCAGCATAATTTTTTCATCATCACTTGTTTCCAGCAGCATACCACGCGTCTTGCCTTCGACCCCGTTGATGGTCAGGATGTTAACTTCCAGCATTCCGAGCATTGAAGCGATATCACCAAGCAGACCAGGTCTGTTCTTATGTATCTTATACTCCATATACCATTGTTTATATTCCACTTGTTACACCTCATAGATTCCTTTTCCCTTAACTTTGCGCCTTACGTCAAAAAAGCCGGCTTCGGCAAAGTGTTCTGAACACGGGTCATGTTAATGATATATAAAATAAAATTGAAAGGCAAGGTCACTTCCGTAATAATTACAGAAAAGCTCCCGCGAGGGGAGCTTGTTCCGCGGTGCTATGCGTTTTTCTTCGCCAGCTTGACCATGAGGGAAGCAATGGTATGCTTCTCATCATCAGTGCCGACATCCCACAGCTCCTTGATCGCCCGGTTGGAGTAGTTGCCGGGATCGACTTTCTTATCGAGGAATTCCCCAATTTCAAAAGCCAGCTTGGAAATGGTTTCCTCACTCATGCCCATTTTTTCAGCCTGAATGACCCGGTCTCCCAGAAAACTTTTCCAGGTATCAAAGTTCTTCACTACGGAGTCTGTTGACATCTTAAATCCTCCTCAAAATGTTGTGGGTTACGTGAGATTTAATAGCAACAGTTATAATATGTCTCCGCGTAGATGTTCTTATGCTGGAGCATTTCTCCAAGCGCCTTTTGAACAAACTTCAGGTAATCCAGCCACCATTCGGACTGATGATCTGCCCCGTGATGTATCCTGATTCAGGAAGTGCAAGAAAATAAACCAAAGAGGATATTTCCTCCGGCGAAGCAAGACGGCCTGCAGGAATTTCCTCTTTTAGCATCCGCACTTCATCTTCCTGCAGATTGGACAGCATTGCTGTATGAACGGCTCCAGGTGCTACTGCGTTGACCGTTACTCCAGAGGGGGCCAGCTCCTTCGCAAGCGCCTTGGTAAAGGCATTCACACCGCCTTTGCTGGCGGAGTAGGCTACTTCGCAGGAAGCCCCTGAAATCCCCCAGACAGAGGAGACATTAATAATCCGCCCATAGCGCTGCGACACCATATATGGCATGAAAATCTGGCTGCACAGAAAAGTGCCCTTCAGATTAACCGCCATGATGTCGTCCCACTCTTCCTCAGTTACATCAGCCAGCATCCCGTAATGCGCCTTACCGGCATTATTCACGAGGATGTCCGGCTTAAGCCCACTGTTCTCCAGCTTTTCTGCCATGCGTAACAACTGGTTGCGATCCTTCATATCAGCAGCCACGGTTAATACTTTGGCCCCATATGCCATACAGCGCCGGGCTACATCATTTGCTGCTTCGTGTGAATTCATGTAATGGATAACGATGTTCATCCCCACAGATGCAAAACGCTCGGCAATTGCACCACCGATCCCCCCGCTGCCTCCGGTAATGAGCACCGTCATTTCCCCAATTGGCTTGCTGTTCTCCCCCATAAGCGCCATTAAGGACTCACCACAAGCGATACGGCGAGCTGTTCCCAGTCCACATGTGAGCGCAGGCGGGCATTTACTTCTTCAAGGGAGATGGATTCATAAACCGGAAGCACTTCGAACAGATCTCCTCCGCGAAACTGATAACGTGTGAATTCATGAGCAATACTCTCCGGTGAATTCAACATACGGAGATAGCCTCCGATTTTCTTTTTGCGGGCACGTTCGAAATCTTTCTCAGCAAAGCCAGATTCCAGAACATGGTTGATTTCTTCCTTAATCCGTTCCAGCAGCAAATCGGGATCCTTGGTATCTCCGCCGATAGCCGAGAAAGCATATTGCGGAGAACTGTTGAATTCATGCCCAAAGCTGTCGGAGATCAGATCCTCGTCATACAGCTTCTGGTAGAGTGTTGTACTGCTGCCCAGCAACAGGTCCAGCATTAGCTTGGTCGTCAGATCACGGCGCACTGCCTCTTCCCCGGTCAAGCTCTCCACTTTCTCCTTGAAGCCAAACAGGATCTTAGGCATCGATACTGCAAGCTTACTTTCTTTCACTTTTTCAGCTACCTGAACCGGCTCTTCCTGGAAGATACGTTCGATCTCACCCTGTTTATCGTAGGATTTGCCGCGCTGGTTGCTGCGGATCAGTTCAAATACCTTCTCCGGATCAACTCCGCCAACTACGAACAATAGCATATTGCTGGGGTGGTAAAACGAATTGTAACAGGTGTACAGTGTTTCTTTGGTAATGGTGCCAATGGATTCTATAGTACCGGCGATATCGATATGGACCGGATGTGTGGCATACATAGCTTCAATCAGCCCAAAGTAAACACGCCAGTCCGGATTATCTGCATACATGTTAATTTCCTGGCTGATAATTCCCTTTTCCTTCTCCACGTTCTCATCTGTGAAATACGGATGCTGCACAAAGTCCACAAGTGTACTGAGATTGGTCTCGATATTTTCCGTTGCAGAAAACAGGTAGACTGTCTGGTCAAAGCTGGTAAACGCATTCGCCGAGGCTCCATTGGTGGCAAAGGTAGCAAAAATATCACCTTCTGGCTCCTCAAACATTTTGTGCTCCAGAAAGTGGGCTATGCCGTCAGGTACAGTAATTTCTTCTCCACCGGCCACTCTAAAGTGATTGTCCACAGAACCATATTTGGTTGCAAAGGTCGCATAGGTTTTCAGAAAAGCAGGCTTCGGCAGCACATACACCTGCAGTCCGTTATCCATAACCTCGTGATACAACGTTTCTTGAAGTTTCTCATAATGGATTTTTTCCACCGCTATTCCTCCTTCCCTGTCAGGAAATAAATGGTATCCAGTTCAAAGGTGCCTGCCGCAGCTTTAACATCTTCGGTTCCTGTATGGTCTACCTGGTCCATCAGTTCCTGGGCTGAGCGGTCTTTTCCAGACAATTGACGGTTGAAATCAAAGGAAATCATCTCAAATGCTGAATCTTGAATTTCAGAGAGCAGATTGCGGATCATGGCTTTGGTCTGGCTCAGCTCCAGATCACTGATATTCCCAGCTTTCAGTTCATCCAGCTGTTTTTGTATGATGTCCACGGCTTTGGCGTAATTTTGTGTCTCAATCCCCGACTGAATAGTACCAATGCCCTTATGCCCGTCATAGCGAGAGGATGCATAATAAGCCAGGCTCTCTTTCTCGCGCACATTCACAAACAGCTTCGAGTGAGGGTATCCGCCCAGAATACCGTTGTACATAAGGGCAGAAGCATAGCGGTCGTCCTTGTAGGTAATTGAGGTGCGAAGCCCCATGTTCAGCTTGCCCTGATTGACATCAAGCTTCTCTTCCACAGTTCGGACCTCTGTCACCGATACCGGCGCAAAATTGGAGGAATATGCTGCTGGTTCTTCATTCGTACGCCCAAAATGACGATTGACCAGCTTCTCCACTTCCTCAGGTGTAGTGTCACCTACCACATACAGATCAAGAATGGCAGCATCCAACCAGGATTTATAGGACTGATAAAGGGATTCAGGGGTAATGTCGTCTAAATCCGCTATTTGGCCAAGCGGGTGAAGACGATATGGTTCCTTGCGGCACATTTCTTCAATACAGCGCTCAGCCGCATAACGGATTTTATCGTTGACGATGGCTTCCAGCTTCTTGCGGACGGTTTCGCGTTCAGTAGCTACATAAGAAGCACGGAAGCTACTATCTCCCTCCAACAGCGGCTTCGTCAAGACGTCTCCCAAAAATGCGAACGATTCACCCAGTAAGCTTTCCTTGCTTTGCACAAAGGAATCATTGATCGTATCCATCCGGAACTGGACGATCTGATAATCGCCTCTTTTATAGATGTCAAAGCCAAATCCGGCGCCGTACAGCTCCTCCAGACGTTCACGGAACTGAGTGGTCTCAGGATAATTCGCAGTCCCTCTTCGGAGCACAAATGGTATTAGCGCCGACTTGGTAACTGTACTTTCGTCCAGTGGAACACCGGCATAGAGCGAAATAGCGAATGTCTTGAACGCTTTGGTCGGAAGCACGTGAATACGCATCCCTGCAGCACTGCCATGTTGAAATCCAGTATTTGTCAAGTCCAAAACTCCTTTGCGGCGTGGATAACTGCTATATAAGCTGAACTTATGAATCATGATAATCCGGATTCTTATAGTTCACTCTCTATACAACAAGTTTATGAAGTATTATCCATTCTAAACTATTCCAAAGTAAGGAAGCAACCGGAAGCAGGCTACCGGTTGCTCAGGGTCGGTTATATGGTATTCGGCACAATATTTGTACCGCCTTGAGGCTACATACAGAAAATATGCTGGCCGATCGTCTTCACCTGAGGACGGGACCAAATCCATTTGGAAGTCGCTGTTTTCGGATTAAAGTAATAAATACACCCACCCGAGGGGTCCCACCCGTTAAGGGCCTGCTGCACGGCCTTGCGCGCCTGTTCATTAGGCTCAAGATAAATCTGTCCGTCTGCAACCGCCGTGAAGGCTCCTGGCTGAAAAATCACTCCCGAAGGCGTCTTCGGAAAGTTTGGTGATTTCACACGGTTCAGAATGACTGCGGCTACAGCTACCTGACCTTCAAAGGGTTCGCCTCGCGATTCGCCATATACTGCGTTCGCCATAATTTTTAGATCATTTTCCGATAGGCCCATGGTATTGCCTGAAGTCAGCTCCGCTGTATTAACCTTTGCCGAATTTGATGTACCGGTATTATCACTGTTTCCGGTCTTTTGGGCAACACTGGTCGATGGTTCTGTCGGCTTCCAAGCTTTGGTGGCGTTATACAGCTTCAGCTTGGTTTTAGAACCGACAATGCCGTCTGCTTTAATCCCAAATTTCCATTGGAACCAGGTTACTGCGTTCTTGGTTTTTGTCCCGAAATGACTATCAATGGCACCTGCATAGTATCCAAGATGCTTAAGCCTCCCCTGCAGTTCGTAAACATCCTGACCTGATGAACCTACTTTAAGCGGAACAGTACCAAATGCAGGCAATGCCATTTCCTCTGTTAAAGTGTTCCCCGTCATAACAGATGCGTTATTATTCTGATTTGCGTAGACGGCTCCATTGGTCTCGAAAAGTAAACCGGTGAACGGAGCTGTTGCCAATGCAAGGGTTAGTGCGGCAAATATCCACTGCTTATGCTTTTTCATTGGGATCGCTCTACCTTTCTCTTGTAAGTTCTGCATGGATGGCTAAAGTTATTATGACGACAGACAGAGCATCCTATGCATTCACTAGATCTTCAATCCTGTAGTTGCTTTCCTTGGATTCTCACAGCACACAAAAAAAGCCCCTTCCGGTTAAGGAAAGAGGCTTATTCTTGGTAATCCATATGCAAGGTCTAAGAACTAATCCGGTTCTGCTGGTACTGTTCAAGCGACATCAACACCTCACGGGGCTTGCTGCCCTCGTAAGGCCCGATTACACTCCGGGCTTCCATGGCATCAATTAATCGTGCTGCCCGTGTATAACCGACACGCATGCGGCGCTGCAGCAGAGATACAGATGCTTGCTTCGCCTCCAGCACTATCTGGACAGCCTGCTCGTACAATTCATCCTGAGGATCTTCCTCTTCCATCACTGTATCATCAATTTCAGGGACAATCGACTCATCGTAATTGGCTTCTCCCTGACTGCTGACATACTGGACAATAGTCTCCACTTCCTGGTCACTCATAAAAGCACCCTGGACACGGATAGGTTTGGATGCCCCCATTGGCAGGAAGAGCATATCTCCCCGACCGAGCAGTTTCTCTGCTCCGGGCATGTCCAAAATGGTACGTGAATCCACGTTGGAGGAGACCCCGAACGCAATACGTGAAGGAATGTTTGCTTTGATAAGCCCAGTGATGACATCGACTGATGGGCGCTGGGTGGCAATGATCAAGTGAATACCCGCTGCACGTGCCATCTGCGCCAGCCGGCAAATCGCATCTTCTACATCATTCGCAGCTACCATCATAAGATCCGCAAGCTCGTCCACTATCACCACAATGTATGGCAAGACAGCCGCAGGATTATCCTTCATCAGATTATTATAGCCTTCCACATTTCGCGTGCCCGATTTGGAGAACAGCTCGTATCTCTTTTCCATTTCGACAACAATCTTCTTCAAGGCAAGACTTGCACGCTTGGGATCGGTGACCACAGGAGCCAGCAGATGAGGAATCCCGTTATACACATTTAGTTCAACCATTTTGGGGTCAACCATGAGAAATTTAACTTCATTTGGTTTCGCCTTATATAGAATACTGGTAATGATACCGTTAATACAGACCGATTTCCCTGAACCTGTTGCTCCCGCTACCAGCAGATGGGGCATCTTGGCCAAATTGCCTACGATCGTCTGTCCAGAAATATCACGTCCAAAAGCGATTGACAGTCTGGATTCAGCATCCTGGAATATCTGAGTTTCCATGACCTCACGCATCGTCACTATAGAAACTTCAGAATTCGGCACCTCGATTCCGATGGCTGACTTGCCGGGTATCGGTGCCTCCATGCGGATATCCTTGGCAGCCAGAGCAAGCGCAATATCATCAGTCAGATTCACAATCCGGCTAACCTTGACACCTATATCCGGTTGAATCTCGTATCGCGTAACTGCTGGTCCTCTTACAACCTCAAGTACCTTCGCCCTTACGCCAAAACTTTCCAGTGTAGCTTCCAGCTTACGGGCTGTCTGCATATAGTCGTTCTGGTCACCCGCCTTGGCTCCATTATTCGGCTTGGCCAAAAGCTTGAACGGGGGCAATTTGTAAGGCTTCGGCGGTGGTGGAAGCGGTACTGGAACTGGCTCAGCGCCCTCCGAAGAATCCAGCAGGCCATTCAATTCGAGCGGAATCAGTTCTTCTGCAGGCACATCCACCTCAGCAGACATACCGCTGCTATGGGGAGGGTTATTTAATTCTGTAGCAGTCTCTCTGATTGCTCCGCTGCGCGCTGCCGGGGAAAATTCACTCCACTCTTCACGATCTTCTGCATTCAAACCTTCAGCACGTATATGTTCAAAGAAATCACGAATGATTGGAGTTGCCGGCTCGATGTCATCACCAGGATAATCCTCATCATCGTCCAGATAGGATACATCTCCTGCAGGTAAACCTGACAGAATAGGATCCGCGTGTGCACCGTTCAGTACTGCACCTCTATTGGACTCCTCACCCTGGCCTTCGGCAGGTGTAGATTCATTTCTTGGCATACCGCTGAACCAGCCTCCGATTCTTCTCAGGAACTGGGGCTGGCTTCGGTTAGGAAGAGGGGATTCCTCTTCTTCCTCATCCTCGTCTTCATCTACGACGGGCTGAGTAACGGCGTTTCTCCTTGTTCTTTCCGGTCTGGCTGATACAGGAACCGCTGACGGCCGGTTAGCCGCTCTCTGGCGGATATCCTCCACTAGCTTCACTATCCGGACTCGCAAAAGTGTGAACAATTCAACATAGGAGAGATTCGTAATCAACATGAAGCTGATCGCCATCATGACAATCATCAGCAGTTTCGCTCCAAGGTTGCCGAAGAGCCAGAGCAATGTTGCGTATTCCAGCGCTCCGAGATATCCCCCGCTAATATCCTTACCCAGCATGTATACATCGTTGCCGCTTACGTCCGATGATAGCGCACCAGACAAATCATTGTGTATTTGTGCCAGCACATTTCCCGGGTGTAGCATCGATAAGGGTCCCAATTTCTGTTCCATTGCCGAGATCGTGCTCATCAGACACATGGACAGCACCAGCAGCAGCGCGCCGGAATGACGGCTATTCCAGGTAGAAGGCCACTTTCTGTGAATCATGACCATTAATCCATAAAAAATACCGACAAGCGGCAGCACAAAATAGAATCTACCGAATAAATAACCTGCCATATTGGAGAGGGAGCGTCCTACTGCTGCCTCACCAGATAATGCAATGACGGATAATGTAATCAGCATAATCCCGTAAATTTCATATTTTAAAACACTGCCGAGCAGTGCTTTTTTCTTTTTCTTTCTTCGTTTAGCCACACCAGCCACCCCCGGAACAATATTATACCATATAATGGCGTGGCGTACCTATGTTCTCTTTTGTCAGAAAATGCATCTTATAACACAGTGTTCGCATTCAACTCCAAACTGTCCGGGGGAAATTCTCATGGAATCCAGGAGATTATAGCTCCCGGCGAATACGCAGGGTCCAGATATTTTTCAAGCGGGCAATCAAGCAGCCTTACGATACGCGCCTGTCCGCGTTCCAAAGGCTCCACCTGCATCAGCATACCTTGAATACTGACTTCCTCCAATGGTTGAACAAAGCTGACTGCGCCTTCGTACACCTGCTCTATCGGAATAACGGTATATAGGGTCATTGCGTCAACCCTCCCTGCATAATTTGTTCTGGAGACTGCGCTATATCTCCGGCGATCATCCCATTTAAGCGGGACAAGGCCGCACCGATTCCGCCCACCTCATCCATTAGTCCGTATTTGACCGCATCATAGCCGCCGACTGCTGTACCGATATCCCGGTTCAATTCACCCGTTTTGAACATCAGATCCTTGAATTGCTGCTCGGAAATCCGCGAATGGGAGGTAACAAATCTCACCATTCTCTCCTGCATCCGTTCCATATACTCAAAGGTCTGCGGCACTCCGATCACCAGCCCGTTCATTCGGATAGGATGAATAGTCATCGTCGCGCTCTCGGCTATAATCGAATAGCTGGATGCGACTGCAATCGGTACCCCAATGCTGTGGCCCCCACCGATCACCACGGTTACTGTAGGTTTTGACAGTGAGGCTATCATCTCTGCAATCGCAAGTCCTGCCTCTACATCACCGCCTACCGTATTGAGGATGATCAGCAGACCCTTAACAGTTTTGCTCTGTTCGGCTGCCACCAGTTGGGGAATAATATGTTCATATTTAGTGGTCTTGTTGTGCGGAGGCAGAACAAAATGTCCTTCAATCTGTCCAATAATTGTCATGCAAAAGATATCGGGTTCTCCGGTTGGCACCACGGTCTGGCCCAGTTCCTTCACAACTCCTGCTGTCCCCGGAGGCACAAGCTCACTGGTCTGCGGTTTCACCACATCCGGGAGAATCTCCTCATTCGTGCTCACATTTGCACCTTCTGTTATGTCCATTGTTCGCAGCACTCCCTCTTTGCTTGCAGCACTTGTCTGCTGCAGCCATACTAGCTTTCATTAGTATGACGTTCCAGGGGACTTCGTTATGCACAAGAAAACAAGAACTTCACCAAATATGCCCGATCCGTCTCTACTCCCATTCAGAGTTAGCCAGAATCAGTAAAAGCCCCTCCTCCCGTGGAAACCGTCCAATATTTCCGGGGAGAAGGGGCTTTGGGGCCCAGCATATTTGTTTATTGGTTAAGAAGCAAGCCTCGTAATTACACTTCCATAATGATCGGCAGGATCATCGGTCTGCGGCGGGTTTGCTCATAAAGGAAACGGCCGAGTGAATCTTTTACACTAGTCTTAAGCGATGCCCATTCATTGACCTTCTCGCTCATCAGGCGCTGCAGTGTCCCGGATACAATCCGGTTCGCTTCGTCGAGGAGTCCTTCGGATTCCCGCACATAGACAAAACCGCGGGAAATGATATCAGGTCCAGATACGATGGCGCCGTTTTGTTTGCTAAGCGTTACCACCACTACAAGAATACCATCCTGAGACAGCAGCTTACGGTCACGGAGTACAATGTTACCTACATCACCTACGCCAAGTCCGTCAATCAGCACGTTGCCAGCTGTTACCTTGCCAGCTCTGCGTGCCGCACCTCCGGAAATCTCAATCACTTCACCGAGCTCGGTAATAAAGATGTTGCTCGGTTCTACACCTACTGATTCTGCCAGTAGGGCATGTCTGCGCTGCATCCGGAATTCACCGTGAATTGGAATGAAATACTTCGGCTTCATCAGGTTGAGCATAAGCTTCAGCTCTTCTTGGCTGCCGTGGCCGGATACGTGAACACCGGAATTGGAGCCACTGTAAATAACGTTGGCGCCTAGACGGAACAGTTCATCAATTGTACGACCTACATATTTCTCATTACCCGGTACAGGTGTTGCCGCAATAATTACGGTATCTCCAGGTAAGATGTCTACTTTGCGGTGACTGGAACGCGCCATGCGGGTAAGTGCCGACATCGGCTCGCCCTGGCTACCTGTGCATAGAACTACTACACGGTTGCCAGCCATTCTGTTCATTTCTTCAGGTTCGATCAGCATGCCATCCGGAACGTTCAGATATCCAAGCTCGGAAGCAATGGACACTACATTGACCATACTGCGGCCAATTACGGTAATCTTCCGTCCTGTTGATTCCGCTGCGTTGACCACTTGCTGAATACGGTGCACGTTGGAAGCGAAAGTTGCTACCACCACGCGTTGTTCAGCTTTGCGGAAAATATCTTCCAAAACGATTCCGACATTTTTCTCTGAAGGAGTGAAGCCTGGTTTCTCGGCATTCGTGCTGTCAGACATAAGGGCAAGTACACCCTTCTGTCCAATTTCGGCCATCCGGTGCAAGTTGGCAAATTGACCGTTCACTGGGGTATGGTCAAATTTGAAGTCACCTGTGTGAACTACATTGCCTTCCGGTGTTTCGATGCATACACCGACAGAGTCGGGAATACTGTGGTTAGTTCTGAAGAAAGTGGCTTTGAGCGAGGTACCCAGTTCGATTTCAGAATCCTCATTGATGAGGATCCGCTTAGTCTCGCCGAGCAGGTTCGCTTCCTTAAGCTTGTTTTCCACAAGACCCATAGTAAGTCTCGTTCCGTAGACCGGAACATTCAGGTTCTTAAGAACATAAGACAATCCGCCGATGTGATCTTCGTGTCCATGGGTAAGTACAATACCTCTTACTTTGTCACGGTTCTCTGTCAGGTACGAGATATCAGGAATAACAATGTCAATACCGAGCATATCTTCTTCTGGGAACTTAAGACCCGCATCCACGACCACAATGTCGTTTCCGTATTGAACCACATACATGTTTTTCCCGATCTCTCCGACTCCGCCCAAAGCGAAAATCGTCAATTTATCGTTGTTGTTTTTTTTGGACAAATGAATCTAACCCTCCTATGATGTTGGACGTCATACTTTTATTTGTAAATATTAAGCTTCATTATTTCAGCGGCGCTGAACACATCTTCAAATTGCTGATAGCTTCCACAATCAACAAGGAAATTCCATAAGTCTGTATAATTTCGCACTGCGAAAATACCTGAATCGCGCAGTGAAACGCTTTTTGAGCGGAAAAAAGCCGTCAAAATTCACTGTCGCGCCCCTCGCGCGAAAATCCGGCTCCATTAGCACAGACTTATTCAAGGACCTATCCTGTCTCACAATGTAAAATACATTGACGGAAGATTACCGCATATTTAATTTTTACCGCACCCAGTCACTTAAGAACATTATACATGATTTTTTTGGCAAAAGACAAGTCATCCACACCGTTACCCTATTCTTTCCTTATTTTCAGACGGTTATTTGATAAAAAAACTGAAGAAATCGTCTCACATTTGAAGGCTTACACGTTATGAAGGAAGTGAAAACTTAATAATGCGTTTATATTGTTAACACAAAACATAAAAAAACCGGCACTCCTTGTCAAGGAATACCGGCTACAGCTTCGAGCTATTATTAATCTTGTTACTTCTGCAGCAGCGCTGCAATAAATGCAGCCTCTTCTTCGGTGGGTGATACTAGCGGCAGCCGTACCGTACCTACATCTACGCCGCGAAGCCCGAGTGCATACTTTACTGCTGAAGGATTCGGCAGTGGCTGCGGACATTCGAACAGTCCTTTGAAGACAGGGAACAGCTTGCGGTGAAGCGCCCCTGCCCGCTGTACATCGCCCGACACGTATGCTCCAATCATCTCCGCCATCTGTTCACCAACGATATGGCTGGCTACACTGATAATACCATGCCCTCCTACAGAGAGTGCAGCAAGTCCTGCAGAATCATCACCAGTATATACACGAAAATCTGCAGGGCATGCGGAGACAATCTGTGTAATCTGATCCACCGATAGACATTCCTTGATCGCCACGATGTTCGGAATCGCTGCAAGCCTGAGTGTTGTTGCAGTACTCATGCTGACGCTGGTTCGACTGGGAACATTATAGAGAATTGCAGGAAGCGTCGTCGCTCCAGCAATGGCAGAAAAATGCTGATATAGTCCTTCCTGATTCGGTTTGTTGTAATACGGGACAACCAGCAGTACGCCGTCCACACCTATTTTTTCTGCTTCCATTGTCAGATGTATGGAATGCCTTGTGCTGTTGCTGCCTGTTCCGGCGATGATTTTACAACGTCCAGCAGCATGGTTCAATACATAAGCAAATAACTCCAATTTCTCTTCATCGCTAAGGGTTGGAGATTCTCCGGTTGTTCCGCAGACCACAAGCGCTTCGGATTTCTGTTCCTCAATAAGATAGTCGACCAGCCGTGAGGTGGCTTCCCAATTAATCTCTCCAGCCCCGTCAAAAGGGGTTACCATAGCGGTTATTAATCTTCCGAAGTCCACTTTGAATTCCTCCTTGTCAGCGGTGTAATTCAAACTTGGCATGCAAAGCGCGCAGCGACTGCACCATATCTTCCTTTTTGACCAGAACCCATATAGTTGTATTGGAATCTGCAGACTGCAGAATCTGGATATTCTGTGCGCTAAGTGCCTCAACGATGCGGGCCATAATACCTGGAACCCCGTTGATCCCGCCCCCGATGACTGAAACCTTGGCACAGCCGGATAAGCTCGAAGGACGCAGACCCAGCTCCTGAAGAGCAGCAATCGCTTGTTCAGATTTGTCATCATTCACTGTATATAGTGCTTCACTTGGAGTAACATTGATGAAATCCACACTGATGCCGTTATCGGCCATGCTCTTGAATATCTGCAGCTGTACGCCGGTTCCGTTGCCATTCGGGCATTCTACTGAAATCTGGGTGATATTGCTAACATATGCGATCCCTGTGACATAGCGGTCTACTACTCCGTGCGAAACATCGCTGAATCCTTCAGGATGCGTTACAAGTGTGCCTTCGGCCTCAGAGAAAGTAGACCGGACCCGGACTGGAATCTGAGCCTGCATAGCAATCTCCACAGCGCGGGGATGTATGACCTTCGCACCCTGATAGGCCATATTGCAGATTTCCGTATAGCTTACATAGGTCAGTTGCTTCGCATCTTCTACAATCCGCGGATCTGCCGTCAGAATACCATCCACATCTGTATAAATATCAACCATATCCGCACGAAGTGCAGCACCGAGAGCTGTAGCTGAAGTATCACTGCCTCCACGTCCAAGGGTTGTGAAATCACCGGCTTCAGTCTGACCCTGGAACCCGGTTACAATGACTACTTTATGTTCCCGTAATTCGCGCAGAATACGTTCAGTCCTCACATCCAGTATTCTGGCATTGCCATAGTTGTTGTCCGTCAGAAAACCGGCCTGTGCTCCTGTCAGCACGGTTGATGGGATACCTTCATGCTCCAGCAAGCCGCATAAAGTGGTGGCGGATATGATCTCCCCGCAACACATCAGCAGATCTTTCTCCCGGCTCGGCAAGGCATCCCCATTCTGCACGGCCCAGTCCAGCAATGTATCGGTAGCATACGGCTCACCCTTACGGCCCATTGCTGATACCACGACAACCAGGCTGAAGCCACTAGCCAGCTCTCTTTTGACATGACGGATCACATGCTCTCTGGCCGCTGGTGTGGAAAGTGAGGTTCCGCCGAATTTTTGCACCAAAATACCCATGAATAATTCCTCCATTACTTCTCTAAGCAAGCATACTAATGTGTATATACACCTTCCATTCCATCGATGGAAAGAATCCGCCTGCGCGGGGGCATTATTCAGTTAGCTGAATAAAGTGTTGAACCGCCCTCAAATTGAGGACGGCAGATGTATACCTTTTATATTCAGAATGCCTGCATGAAATGTTATCTATGCTGAATGAAACCGTTCGATAATCATCGGCTGTAGCTGGTTACCCTGCAGTGCCGCATAGCAGGCCTCTGGAATGAGATCCATCTTCGCTACAAGAGAATTCGGCTTGCCCTGCGGGTTATCCTGGCCGAACGGAACGAAATAAATATTCTTCGTCACCAAAAGCTTCGCGATATTCGACGCATTTAGTCCAAGTCCATCATTAGTGGAGATCGCCAGCACCAGAGGCCTTCCATTGCGCATTTGCGATTTGGCGGCCATAAGAACAGGACTGTCTGTCATGGCATTAGCCAGTTTACTCGTAGTATTCCCTGTGCAGGGCGCGATGGTCAATACATCCAGCAACTTGGAAGGACCCAGCGGTTCCGCTTCAACAATTGTAGAAATGATATCATTCCCTGTTATATCTTTCAACTGTTTTAACCAATTTTCCGATGTGCCAAAGCGTGTGTCTGTATTCATCACGGATGCCGAAACAATCGGCACCACTTTGGCGCCGTCATCGATAAAGCGTTGAATCTGCGGCATCACCTCGGCAAACGTACAATGTGAACCGGTAATAGCATAACCTACTGTTTTTCCATGCCAATCCATTTATTCGTCCCCCCTGTTAAAAGTCTCGTCCGATATCGACTGTACCAGCGCACCTGCCATAATAATTCCAGCGCTTTTGGGAGCAACGATTCCGGGCAATCCCGGTGCCAGCATGGCCTTGATCCCGCGTTTTTCCGCATAGCGGAAATCGCATCCGCCCGGGGCGGAAGCCAGATCGATAATTACACAGTGTTTGGGGAGACGCGACAGCACCTGCGCAGTAATAATCATACTTGGTATGGTATTGAAAATAAGATCAACTTCAGGTACATGTATCAGCAGTTCTCCAGTCATAAAGGGTTTCCAGCCCATCTCCTCGGCTCGTGCATAATGCTCTTGTTTCCTTACTCCAACCTTCACATTTGAACCGAGGCCCTGCAGTGCCCTGGCCATTGTGAACCCGGTTCTGCCCATTCCCAGTACCATCGATGTCGATCCATGGATTGTAAAATCCGTATTCTGAATAGCCATAACCAGTGCTCCTTCCGCCGTAGGGATGGAGTTGTAGATTGCCACATCATCCCGGTTCAGCAGTTCCACCAGCTTCAGTGAATGCTTGGCGCACAGGGTTCTCAAATAGCTTTTGGCCATACCGGTATATACCGTACAGCTGGCTGGCAACGCTGCAACATGCTCTTCCAGCAGTTGCAGGCGCTCCGAGGAAAAAAGGGCATTGATATTCCCCTCATCATCACAGCCTACAGTAGGCAGTACCAGCACATCCGAACGGCTCAGCAGCTCTACCGACATTTGTTCAATGCTCACCCCTGGGCTTGGGGTTTCCCACTTGTCGAATCCGGCAGCGCTTACCGTCGCATCCATTTCCACACATTTTCGAATCACTTCAATCTGTCTCGCGTCCCCGCCCAGGAACACGATCCTGATGCCAGTAAGCATAGGGATGACGCTCCTTTCCACATACACACTATCGAATATAGAGCATCTTATGCCAGGTTGGGCGGATGGGTGAATAACGAGAAGAATTGAATCACCTGCCTCATCAAAAAGACTGCACCAATCAAATTAGCCGCCTTAGGAGTTACCGGGCAGCTTTAACGATATCTGTTAGCACACAAAAAAAGCTAAACAACCAAAGCCGACCGGAACCCAGTCCGGTTAACCTTGGTAATGTTTAGCTTGAGCTTATAATTAGTGTAGATAACCTTATTTACCTGTATGCCCGAAGCCTCCTGCTCCGCGTTCCGTCTCGGACAGTTCTTCCACTTCAACCAGTGTTACAGAAGGGACAGCCTGAAAGACCATTTGGGCAATCCGTTCATTACGGGCAATGCCAAACGGCTCCTGTCCCAGATTGATGAGCAGTACTTTGATCTCGCCGCGGTAATCGGCATCAATGGTTCCCGGCGTATTCAGGCAAGTAATACCGTGTTTCAGCGCCAGCCCGCTGCGCGGCCGGATTTGCGCCTCCAGGCCGTCCGGCATGGCCAGCGATATACCTGTAGGGATTAGTGCCCGTCCGCCCGGAGCAAGCACAACGGCTTCTCCCACAGCGGCATACAGGTCATAACCCGAGGCCTGTTCGGACATTTTACGGGGAAGCTCTACATCTTCATTCCCGGGAAGCTTGTTAATTTGAACGTAATACGACAAGATCATCTCTCCTAACATTGGCTATAGCTTTGTCTGTTGAGCCCACCATCGCAAGAGCCAGCGGCTCAGCAAACATATGGTCCAGCAAATGATTCACATCATCCATAGTCACCTGCTGGATTTTGGCGATCATCTCATCCAGTGTATCATGTCTTCCAAGCATCAGCTCGTTTTTACCAATACGGTTCATCCGGCTGCTTGTGCTTTCCAGGCTTAGAATCAGGCTACCCTTAAGCTGTTCCTTGCCCTTTCGCAGTTCATCTTCGCTAATCCCATGGACGGCAAGTTCATACATCATTTCTTTGATCAGTTCTGTGACTTCTTTGGTCTGCTTCGGCGCAGTTCCTGCGTAGACGGTGAACATCCCGCTATCCGCCTGGGAGCTATGATAGGAGTATACCGAATAGGCCAGGCCGCGCTTTTCGCGGATCTCCTGAAACATACGTGAACTCATACCGCCGCCGAATGCATTATTCAGCAGCACCATCGGATATTGCAGAGGCCCTCCGCTTTGCACACCCGGTAAAGAGAGGCAAATATGGTTTTGCTCTGTTTTTTTGCGGTGGAACAACAGCTCACCCTGGAAATCGGGAACAGTCAGCGCAGCCGATTCACCATGATTCTGAAAAGATCCGAAGTGTTTCTCAAGCAGCTCAGCCAGTCCGTCATTAATGTTGCCTGCTACACTGATAACTGTATTCTCAATGGTATACTGCGTCTTCATATAAGCCCTGAGGTCGTCTGGAGTCATTTCCTGAAGCCGTTCTTTGAGTCCCAGAATCGAATAAGCCAGCGGGTGTTCACCATAGGCTGCAGCACACATCAGATCATGTACCAGATCATCCGGTGTGTCCTCGCACATGGCGATTTCCTCCAGAATGACGTTTTTTTCCTTGGCCAGCTCGTCGGCATCCATCCGTGAACGGAAGAACATATCGGCCAGCACATCCACAGCAATCGGCAGATGCTCATCCAAAACCTTGGCATAATAACATGTATACTCTTTAGAGGTAAACGCATTGACGTTACCGCCTATCGCGTCAAACTGTTCGGCAATATCCTTTGCACTATAGCGGTCGGTGCCTTTGAACAGCATATGCTCAATAAAATGAGAAATCCCGTTGTTCAGCGGCGTCTCATTGCGTGAGCCTGTTTTGACCCATATTCCAAAGGAAACGGATCGTCCGGTGGGGATTTTTTCAGTTACCACCCTTAGGCCGTTTGATAACACTATTTTTTCCACTTCAAAATCCTCCTGGCATAGCCCTGGTTCTATCTATATTTAGTATACGCGCCTTTTATCCTACCAGAATTATTCGACTCACTCAACATCAGCAGGCAGCACACGCTCCGCAGATAACGTCTGGCTAACCGTTCCCAATCGCAGACCTTTAGCCTTAATTCCCCGGATCATCCCTTTCAGCGCCTGCGACGAGGACGATGTAGGATGCATGAGAATCAAGGTTCCCGGCTCTGCCTTGCTGCTGATTTTGGATATGATCGATTCCGGGGAAGGATTGCGCCAATCTACCGTGTCGAGCGTCCAGAGTACAGTTTTGAGACCAAGCGAGGCGGCAATATCTACAGTTTCCTGGTCAAAATCACCGGATGGCGGTGCAAACCATATATTGGTCACACCGAGACTTTCCTTTAGCAGGTTCTGCGTTTTCTGGATTTCAGCGGTGGCCCGCGCCCTGCTTAAAGTGCTCATATTGGGATGGGTGTAAGCGTGATTTTCCATTTCATGGCCGCGCTTCTGCATTTCCATAGCCAATTCTTTATTATGGCTGAGCCAGCTGCCATCCAGAAAAAAGGTGACCTTCACCTGCTCCTGATCCAGAATATCCAGCATCGGGATGATATACTGGTTCCCCCATGCGACATTGATCATCAGTGAGACCATCGGTTTCGCCGGATTACCCCGGTAGATCGGCTGTGCTCCCAAGTCATTTAGTGAAATCTTAGGCGGAATCTGGCGGTAGAGAAGCTTCAAGCCGTCATTAGGGCCTTTAAGCATTGCATTCCTATAGGTTGCCTCTACATCTACTTCCAGACCATTATAGCCCGGTATAGCCTTCCATACGCGGTCTACGGTGGCATCTACAGGCGGGCTGTTCAGGGCGGATGCCTTGCTCTCTATCATTCTTCGCAAATCTTCCCCCGGTTGTTCTGCTAAAGCCTCGTTCCATACAGCCAGTCCTGTCTGCTGCTTAAGCTGGGACAGCATATCCTTCACGGGGCCTTGGGTACTGCCGATGCCGATTACGACAGCGATAAAGGCCAGCACAAGTGCCGCTTTTTCCGTCTTCATGACGACTTTCCTCCCTGGCAGAAACGGTTCATTGGTCGGTCCCGGCACAGGAAGGTGCAGAGACGCTTTGTCCCAGCCTATGAACCCAAGGAAGAAAATATGACTACAATTGAAAATAGCCCCACAGAGTGGAGCTTGCTTGCCCGGACTTATAGTCATTTATATTTTAAAAAAAGAGCCAGAACGAAATTGCTTCTGTCTCTTCGCATTCATACATATGATCTGCATTGAAGCTGCAGTGATATTACGCCTTGGCTGCACCTTCTGAAGTGAGTACAGCTTTACGCGATAGATTGACGCGGCCTTGTTGGTCGATTTCGGTTACTTTGACAGTAATCGTATCGCCGATGGCAACTACATCTTCTACTTTGGCTACACGGTCTGTGGACAATTGGGAAATATGCACCAATCCGTCTTTACCCGGAATCAGTTCGACGAATGCACCAAACTTCTCGATGCGTCTAACTGTACCTACATAGATTTCGCCAACCTGTACTTCACGTACAATGCCTTCGATAATGCCGCGGGCTTTCTGAATCATTGCTTCATCTGAAGATCCGATAAAGACACGACCATCCTGCTCGATGTCAATCTTCACGCCGGTTTCCTCAATGATTTTGTTGATGATCTTGCCACCAGCACCAATGACATCACGGATTTTGTCCGGATTAATGTTAATGATAATAATTTTTGGAGCATATTTAGACAGACTTGGTCTTGGTTCGGAGATGGCTTCCATCATTTTGCCTAAGATGAACATACGTCCTTCTTTGGCCTGTTGCAGCGCATCCTGAAGAATCTTCCGGTCGATGCCATCAATTTTGATATCCATCTGAATTGCCGTAACACCTTCAGCCGTACCAGCTACCTTGAAGTCCATGTCGCCCAAGTGATCTTCCATACCTTGGATATCGGTTAGAATCGAGACATGTTCCCCGTCTTTGATCAGACCCATGGCTACACCAGCTACCGGTGCTTTAATCGGCACACCTGCATCCATCATTGCCAGGATACTCGCACAGATACTCGCTTGGGAAGTAGATCCATTGGATTCAATGGCTTCTGATACCAGACGAATGGTGTACGGGAATTCTGTTTCACTAGGGATAACCTTAGACAACGCCCGTTCTCCCAGAGCTCCATGTCCAATCTCACGGCGGCCCGGCGCTCTAAGCGGACGAGCTTCCCCTACGCTGAATGGAGGAAAGTTGTAGTGATGCATAAACCGTTTGGTCTCAGCCGGATCAATCCCGTCAAGAATCTGAACATCACCAAGTGCGCCAAGGGTACATACGCTTAGGATCTGAGTCTGTCCCCGTGTAAAGAGACCGGAACCATGTGTGCGTGGAAGCAGAGCAGTATCGCATTCGATCGGACGAATTTCATCCAGCTTGCGTCCATCCGGACGGATCTTATCGTGGGTGATCAGGCGTCTAACTTCATCCTTTACGATATCATGGAGAACTTCCTTGACATCCTTCAGAAGCTCCGGTGTTTCTATGTATTTCTCTGCGAAATACTGCACCGTTTCATTGTTGATCAAATCGATGGCATCCTGTCGGGCATGCTTCTCGGCAATCTTCACAGCTTCCACCAGGCGGATCTGCGCATACGCGCGAACCTCAGCGTTTACTTCTGCATTTACAGCGTGCAGTTTCACTGCCATTTTCTCTTTACCCGCAACCGCAACCAGTTCTTCGATCACAGCCACGATCTTGCGGACTTCATCATGTCCGAACATGATAGCTTCAAGCATTACATCTTCCGGTACTTCATTGGCTTCTGCTTCTACCATCATAATGGCATCCTTAGTTCCGGCTACGACTACATAAATATCACTTACCGCTTGTTGTGCAACATCAGGGTTAATGATAAATTCACCGTTAATGCGGCCTACAGCCACACCGCCAATAGGACCGCTGAAAGGCACATCAGAAATACTGAGTGCAGCGGAAGTACCAATCATTGCAGCAATATCTGGCGCACAATCCTGATCCACACTCATTACGAGATTCAGTACCTGAACATCATTACGGAATCCTTCCGGAAACAATGGGCGGATCGGGCGGTCCGTCAGACGGCTAGATAGAATTGCTTTCTCGCTGGGTCTACCCTCGCGTTTGATAAATCCCCCGGGAATTTTACCAACTGCATATAGTCTTTCCTCATAGTTAACTGTAAGCGGGAAAAAATCCAGATCTTTAGGTTCACTGGATGCTGTAACCGTACACAATACTGAAGTGTCACCATAACGGACCATAACTGCTGCGTTTGCCTGTTTGGCCAAGCGGCCTGTTTCGAGCACAAGGCGTCTTCCGCCAAGTTGCATTTCTACACGTTTTTCCATAAAATCCCTCCTTGAATGGTAGTAGACCTGCCGTTCACGATCACAGGTTCAATGTTAATCATAATTATATAAGAAGAAACGGCTTCGCCGTATGTACATTAAACTCTCCCGTTTCCTCAAAAATATAAGGATCACCTATAGCACAAGAACTATAAATTCTTATATTTCAAGCAAAAACGGCTTGTCCTCATGATGAGGTTAAGTAGCCGTTTTGTGCACATCATATCTACTTGCTGCTAACCACAGTTTCCCCTAAATTTTCAAAAAGCAACCCGGCTGTCCCGCTGTCGCTCGTAAGAAGGACATACGGTATACAACCAGGCTGCTTTAGGGTAACGATTATGGAAAATTAGCGACGCAATCCCAGTTTTTCGATCAGGGCGCTGTAACGTCTGATGTCTTTGTTTTTCAAATACGCCAGCAGTTTACGACGTTGTCCAACCATCTTCAGCAATCCGCGACGGGAATGATGATCCTTCTTGTGCGTACGCAAGTGGTCAGTCAAATTAACGATGTTCTCCGTTAGGATAGCAACTTGCACCTCAGGGGATCCAGTGTCGGATTCATGAGTTTTGTGCTCGTCAATCAATTGGTGTTTACGTTCTTGAGTCAATGCCATCCTGTTCACCTCCTTCAATATAATCGCCAATAGCCTCGTCACCGTCGGTGAGAACATGCAACCAAGCTAAGGTTATGATGCTGTCATTCCAGCAACGTTAATCAGTATAGCACCTTCGCAGACAAATGTAAACGGCATGTCCATATGATTCAGGATTGATCTTCCAGCAGACTTTTTGCTGTCCCGGCATCTTCGCCAATTTGTGCGATCAAAGCACCAATAGATTCAAACTTGCGTTCAGGACGGATGAATGAGACCAGCTCCACCATAAGCTCTTGCCCGTAGATATCCCCCGCAAAATCAAACAGATGCACCTCAAAGCTGGGCGCTGTTACTCCTTCATGAAAGGTCGGCTTGACACCAACGTTCATTACACCGTGAAGAACTTCATCCTTGTAAAATACTCTGACAGCATAAACTCCCTTAGCGGGAATAACATAACGCTCATCAAGCTGTACATTTGCTGTAGGGAACCCTATCGTGCGTCCACGCTTCTCTCCATGTACCACTGTTCCCCGCAGATGATAACAACGTCCAAACCATGTATTCGCCAGAGTAAGCTCACCATTCTGGAGACTTTTACGAATACCGGAGCTGCTTACCTTCTGGCCCCCGATCAGGAAGGGAGGCGCAGTCACAACACCCATTGCCCCTTGCCCCAGCTCTCGAAGTCGTTCCGGGTCCCCCTCACCAAGGTAGCCAAAACGGAAATCAAAGCCAACCACGGCGGTTACAATCTTCAGAGGCAGCAGCATCACCGATACAAAATCCTCCGGACTTACTTTGGAAAGCTGCTCATTAAATTCGATGATATACAAAATATCGACCCCCATCCCGGCAAGAAGCTCCTGCTTATCCTTGGGTGGGGTCAAATATCCATCATAGTCACCTTTGCCCATTACATCCTTGGGATGAGGATGGAAAGTCATGACAGAGGCTGGAATGCCATCTTTGCGGGCCAGTGCAACAGCGGATGCAATGACGCTGGCATGTCCCAGATGCAATCCGTCAAATTGGCCCAAAGCTGTTACTTGTGGCTGTGCCCAATCTGCTGCAGTCTCCGGCGGTATCGGGTAGCTTAAGGTTACGGTTCTCACGCTGTCTCTCACCTACAATTCACTAATTAAAATTAAAGTTATGCTTGTGCAAATACCTTAACAGGCGCAATAGCCCCTGTCTCTTCCAATTCATAAATACCCAGGAACTCGCCTTGAACATCATAAAGACGAAAGTGTCCATTCTGCTTTACTTCAGGAGCCACATGCCGGATCGACAGACGCTGCCCTTGCAGAGCTGCTTTCTTCTTCTCATCCATCACTATATGTCTGGGTAAATGATTGATGGCTTCATCCGCTGCAATCAAATGCTCTTCCAGCGTACCAGCTTCCTTATGCGCAGCTATTTGCTCCAGAGTCAAGCAGTGGCTGGCCGATATTCCTGCTGACATGGTCCGTTCAAGCTTAACCATAACTCCAGGAAGTCCAAGTGCCCGTCCGATATCCACACATAATGTTCGGATGTAAGTACCTTTGGAGCACAAGGCACGAAACGTAATATCGGGATGTTTACCATTCCAGATCATGCCGAGCATCTCGATCTCATAGATCTCCACTTCACGGCTTTTACGCTCCACTGTTTTGCCTTCTCTGGCGAGCTCATATAGGCGTTTGCCGTCAACCTTGACAGCAGAATACATGGGTGGAACCTGAGAAATGACGCCTTTAAAAGAAGTAAGCACAGCAAGCACTTCAGCCTCCGTCACATTGACCTCTTCAACCGTTTCGGTAATCGTTCCGGTTAAATCCTCCGTATCACTGGATACTCCAAGTCTCAAGGTAGCCACATATTCTTTGGGCAGTTCCTGAATATATTCAACGACACGTGTTGCCCGTCCCAGACAGAGCGGCAGGACCCCGGTGACCTGGGGATCTAGTGTCCCAGTATGGCCGATCCGCTTCATTCCGAGAATGCGTCTCGCTTTGGCGACAACATCATGTGAAGTGAATCCGGCAGGCTTATAGACAGCCAAAACACCTGTAAGTTCACTCATAAATGACGTCTGACCTCCTGAAGTATCATCGGTATAGCCTCTTCGAGTGTAGCATCAATACGGGCACCGGCTGCACGCGTATGTCCACCGCCCCCGAATACTTGCGCCAAAGCGGCAACATCCACTTTGCCTGCCGAGCGTAGGCTTACTTTTACCGCATGTTCATGGATCACCTTGAACAGAATTCCCACCTCAACTCCGCGGATATTACGCGGATAGTTCACAATACCTTCAAGATCTTCATTGGCGGCATCACAATCCAGCATATCCTGTGGTGTCACATATACCCAGGCTATGTCTCCTTCCGGGGACAGTTGCAAGGTACTTAACGCCTTGTTAAGCACTTTAACCTGCGCCAATGTCATTTCTTCGAGCAGTGTTTCCGCCAGTTCAGGGCCATTGACACCAAGTGCCAGCAGTTCGGATACGGCTGCCATTACTTTAGGTGAGGTATTGCTGTAACGAAAGCCTCCGGTATCCGTTAACAGTCCGGTATAGAGAGCAGTCGCGATATCGATATCCCACTCCATCTCAAACGTCTTCAGCAGATCGAACAAAATTTCCGCTGTCGCAGCTGCATCCGGTTTAATCAGCGTAACATGGCCATAACCGTTGTTCGTAGGATGATGATCTATATTCAAGATGAGGGCATCGGTGGCAAAATGACGCTGGGTAAGCCCTACACGCTGAAAATCGGCACAATCGACGCAAATAACATTATGATATTGGCGGGATTGCCCGCCGTCAGCTAAATTAACAATCTCATTAGCATGCCATAAGTATTCCATTCGTTGCGGGATCGGTCCTTCATTCAGCATAGTATATTTTTTGCCCAGACATGAGAGAAGCCAGCCCACCGCGAGGGTGGAGCTGACTGCATCTCCGTCCGGCTGAACATGCGACACTACAAGATAATCGTCGTGTTCCAGCAGAAACTTACGGGTCTGCTGGAGACTTTGTTCATAGCTCTGCATTCGCCGTCTCCTTTATGTTACCTAGCTTTCTTCATTCTTGCCAATTTCACCAAGCAACTTCTCGATATGGCTTCCGTAAGCAACGGATTCGTCAATCTTGAAGATCAGTTCAGGAGTATGACGCAGGCGGATCGCCTTACCAAGCTCCGAGCGGAGAAAACCGTTCGCTTTCTCAATCGCTTTTAGTGAACCTGTAACCTGCTCTTCGTCCCCGAATACGCTCAGGTATACTTTAGCCTGCGACAGATCGTTAGTCACGTCTACACCGGTTACTGTAACAAACCCGATACGAGGGTCCTTTAGTCCGCTTTGGATGAGCTGGCTCAGTTCTTTTTTGATCTGTTCGCCAACCCGTCCGGCTCTGATTTTAGACATCTATATTCACCTCTTCGCTTAGCGCTCTACCGTTTCCATGATGAACGCTTCGATAATGTCGCCTTCAACGACATCATTATAGCGTTCCAAAGTTATGCCGCATTCATAACCTTGCGCCACTTCTTTTGCATCATCTTTGAAACGTTTCAAGGTGTCGATCTTGCCTTGGAAGACAACGATACCGCTACGGATCAGGCGCATTTCGGCATTACGGGCAATTTTGCCGGAAGTAACCATACATCCTGCAATAGTACCCACTTTGCTGATTTTGAAGACATTGCGCACTTCAGCATGGCCGATAACGTTCTCTTTGTAGATCGGATCAAGCATCCCTTTCATTGCACTTTCAATTTCTTCAATTACGTTGTAGATAATGTTGTGCAGACGTACATCCACTTTCTCCTGCTCAGCGGCTGCTTTGGTCTGAGCATCCGGACGAACATTGAAGCCGATAACGATCGCATTGGATGCTGCCGCTAAGGTGATGTCGGATTCTGTAATCGCACCCGCTCCACTGTGGATAATCTTCACCCGTACGCCTTCAACTTCGATTTTGGCCAAGGATCCTTTGAGTGCTTCTACTGAACCTTGTACGTCACCCTTGATGATAACGTTGAGATCTTTGATCTCGCCATCCTTGATATGCTTGAATAGATCATCCAGAGTTACCCGGGTATTCGTATTCAGCTCGGACTGGCGCTGCGAAGTGGAACGTCTATCCGCAATTGCACGGGCTTTGCGCTCATCTTCAAACGCCATGAATGGATCGCCGGCTTGCGGGACTTCAGTCAGACCAGTAATCTCGACCGGAGTGGAAGGACCCGCTTCCTTGATCTTGCGTCCTTTATCATTAACCATAGCGCGTACGCGTCCGAAGCAGTTACCCGCTACAAAAGCGTCTCCGACTTTCAGCGTACCGTTCTGTACGAGAATCCGGGCAACCGGTCCACGGTTCTTATCCAGCTCTGCTTCTATGACAGTACCGCGGGCCCGTTTGTCAGGGTTTGCTTTGTACTCATTCACTTCAGCAACAAGCAGAATCATTTCCAGCAGTTCTTCCAGGTTGATGCGCTGCTTGGCAGACAAGTTAACGAAGATGGTGTCTCCGCCCCACTCTTCTGGTACCAGCTCATAGCTCGTAAGCTCCTGCTTCACTTTATCCGGATCAGCACCCGGTTTATCAATCTTGTTAACTGCAACGATGATCGGCAGACCAGCAGCCTTGGCATGGTTGATTGCTTCTACCGTCTGCGGCATAACGCCGTCATCAGCAGCGACTACGATAATAGTCATATCCGTTACCTGTGCACCACGGGCACGCATTGCGGTAAACGCTTCGTGACCCGGTGTATCTAGGAACGTGATTTTTTTGTGGTTGATTTCAACTTGGTAAGCACCGATATGCTGGGTAATCCCGCCGGCTTCACCGCCGGTCACATTCGTCGAACGAATGGCATCCAGCAATGTCGTTTTACCATGGTCAACGTGGCCCATGATGGTTACTACTGGAGGACGAGCCTGCAGATCCTCTTCGGAATCGTTCTCTTCCACCGTTTCGAAGCTGTCTTCATCAACAGGAATCTTCACTTCTACTTCTACGCCGAATTCACCGGCAAGCAGCAGAATCGTGTCAATATCGAGCTCCTGGTTAATTGTAGCCATTACACCCATGGAGATCAGTTTCTTAATGACTTCTGAAGCATCCTTATGAAGCAGCTTTGCAGTTTCTCCGACAGTCATGCTGCCGCGGACAATGATCTTCTTCGGTGTGTTGTCGATCTTCTCGCGGTACACTGTCGGCTGGTTTCTGCCCCGGTTGTTCTTGCCGCCACGGCCGCGGAAGTTGCCGCCTTTACCGTCTTCAAAACGTTTCTGACCGCTGTTATTGTTGGGTCTACCGCCAGTTGTATTCTTCTTAGGTCCTCTATCACCGCCGCGGGAGAAATCTCCGCCGCCTTGACCTTGTGGCGCACCAGTGCGCGGTGCACCGCTGCCTTGGCCTTGTGGAGCCCCGGTACGTGGTGCATTACTGCCTTGGCCTTGCGGGCGGTTTCCGCCAGTAGAGCTACCTTGCGGACGGCTGCCGCCGGTGGAGCTGCCTTGCGGGCGATTTCCGCCAGTGGAGCTACCCTGCGGACGGTTGCCGCCGGTAGAGCTGCCTTGCGGACGGCTGCCGCTGGTGGAACTGCCTTGTGGACGGCTGCCGCCGGTGGAGCTGCCTTGCGGACGGCTTCCAGTGGAACCTTGTGGGCGATTGCCGCTAGTAGAACTCTGCGGACGGGAATTCTGGGTGGAACCTGATGTTGCTATGCGGGAATCTTGTCCGCTTTGGGGCCTTGGGGACGTCGTCGATTGGTTGTTGTTTTGGTTACTGTTCATACCTACCTGCTTTTCCGGTTGATTTTTGTTGGCATTCTGAGCGTTTTGGGGTTCGGCGGTTACCGTTCCGGCAGATGCCGGACGGCTGCTGGTTCCGCTATCCCGCTTGGCTGCAGCGTTTGACTTAATGTCCTTGAAGAACTGTTCTACTTTGTTCACGGAGCTATTCTCCATGACACTCATATGATTATTCACAGGAACATTCAAACGCTTCAGAATTGTAATGATTTCTTTACTGCTCATATTGAGCGATTTCGCGTATTCATACACGCGCAGTTTATCCTTATTGTCTTCTTTAGTCAATAACTCCACCTCCGACAGTATCTCCAAGCACTCTGGAGATCATTTCCGCGAATCCTTTATCCGTAACGGCCAGCACAACGCGCTGGTCCTTACCAATACTTGCACCGAGGTCATCCCGGTGAAATGCGATTACTAGTGGAATATCGTAGGTTCCGCACTTGTCGCGGAACTTTTTCTGAGTATTATCTGAAGCGTCACCAGCTAGGACGACCAGCTTCGCCTCCGAAGACCGTACTGCTTTGAGCACAGCTTCGTCGCCAGTGACAATCTTGCCTGCTCTCATGGCAAGCCCTAAATAAGAAAGTGCCTTACTCATTGTCCTCACTATCCTTTGCTGCCAGAAACTGCTCCTCGACGGATGCAAAATCCCGAGCAAGCTGGGCATAGATTTCAGGACTCACTTGACATTTCAGTGCACGGTCAAGTGCTTTATTCTTTTGTGCCAGCTTAAAACATTCCAGTTTGCCGCAAATATAAGCTCCCCGGCCCGACTTCTTACCCGTCAGGTCAATCAGTACTTCGCCCTCCGGCGTTCTCACCACACGAATCAGCTCTTTTTTGGGCATCATCTCTTGGCTTGCAACGCATTTGCGCAGCGGTACCTTACGCTGTTTCATGTCAATCGCCTCCCCTCTAAAATAGAGCAGGTTGATTAGTCAATGGAGACGGAATCCTGATGCATTTCATCATTAGAAGTTCTTGGTCTGCCGTATTCCTGCTCTGCCTGGCTTTCGCTCTTGATATCAATTTTCCAGCCGGTCAGCTTCGCGGCAAGACGGGCATTCTGTCCTTTGATGCCGATCGCGAGCGACAATTGATAATCAGGAACAATGACACGGGCCATCTTTTCCGCTTCAAAGACTTGAACCTCAAGCACCTTGGAAGGGCTAAGCGCGTTCGCTACGTACTCCTGAACCGCTTCGGAATAACGGACGATATCAATCTTCTCGCCGCGCAGCTCGGTGACGATCGTCTGAACACGTGTGCCTCTAGGACCTACGCAGGAACCGACCGGATCCACTTCAGCATTGCGCGAGAAAACGGCAATCTTGGAACGGAAGCCAGCTTCGCGGGCCACGGAGCGAATCTCGACAACACCGTCAAAAATCTCCGGGACCTCCAGCTCGAACAGGCGCTTCAAGAGGCCTGGATGGCTGCGGGACAGCATGATCTGAGGCCCTTTGGTGGTATTCTCAACCTTAGTGATATATGCCTTGATGCGCTCGCTTTGCTTGAACTTTTCTCCAGGCATCAGCTCGCTGAGCGGCAGAACCGCTTCGATTTTGCCAAGATCCACATAAATATTACGCATATCCTGACGCTGCACAAGGCCGGTAACAATATCATCTTCCTTGTCGATAAAAGCATTATAGATGAGTCCGCGCTCCGCTTCACGGATACGCTGAGTCACCACCTGCTTAGCAGTCTGGGCTGCAATACGGCCGAAATCACGCGGTGTTACTTCCAGCTCGGCGATATCCTCCAGCTGAAAATGAGGATTAATCTCCCGGGCAGACATCAGTGAAATTTCGGTCCGGGTATCCAGAACCTCTTCAACTATCAGTTTGCGTGCAAACACCTTGATTACACCTGTGTTGCGGTTCATATCCACACGCACATTCTGCGCTGCATTGAAGTTGCGTTTATAGCTGGAGATCAGCGCAGCTTCGATGGCTTCGAACAGCACATCCTTGCTGATGCCTTTCTCCCTTTCCAGTTCATTCATAGCTTCGATAAAATCCATACTCATGAAATTCCGGTCCCCCTTTCAAGACGTTAAAAAATAATGGCCAATCTCGCGCTGGCGACTTTGGCGTACGGTACTACATGTTCTTTTTTGCCCGCGGAGATGAGCAGTTCCTCGTTCTCGAACGAAAGCAAACGACCTTCGAATTCCTTAAGTCCTTGAATCGGCTCATACACCGTCACATAGACATCCTTGCCAACCGCTTTGGCAACGTCCGCAGCCTTTTTGAGCGGGCGCTCAGCACCCGGTGAGGATACCTCAAGAAAATAAGCCTCAGGTATAGGATCATTCTCATCCAGCTTCTGACTGAAATATTCGCTGATGGCACCACAGTCATCAATATCAATGCCGCCTTCTTTATCTACGAATATGCGCAAAAACCAGTTGGAGCCTTCCTTCACATATTCAACGTCCACCAGTTCGAAACCATTGTCCTCGAGATAGGGCCCGAGCATCTGCTCTACCGTTTGTTTAATTTGGGATTTAGGTGTGCTCAAAAGAAAATAACCTCCACGAACTTGTCTTTTGCTATATACCAAAGATAAAGAGTGGGTTTCCCCACTCTTTACACAACGGACTTATCTCATTATTACCAAAAAAATTATACCATAGTGCATCAGCACTGACAAGTGCCGGCCCTTGACTGCCTCGTGTAACAAGGTGCAAAAACCTACTTTCCATCCGTTCCGCAACGGAGTTTTTGTACAATTCTTCTACAGCACATTTCCAACTATACGAGGACGTTAGAAGAGTGAAAGCTGATTGCTCTCTGGTAATCCACGGAAGCAGCCCATGTTGCTCAGCAGTTCAACAACCGTCTTACTCGCCTTGGATTTCTGCTGGAAATCCTCGATGGACAGGAACTCTCCGGCATTCTTGGCTGCGGCAATATTAATTGCTGCATTATCTCCAATTCCTGCAAGTGAAGAGAACGGAGGAATCAGGCTTGTACCGTCCACAGTAAATTTGGTCGCATCCGAATGGTACAAATCGATATTTTTGAAGGTGAACCCGCGTGCGGTCATTTCCAGAGCCATTTCAAGTACAGGCAGCATCGCTTTTTCCTTCGGCAGTGCCTGAAAGCCCTTTTGCTCAATTTCAACAATTTGACGGGCAATGGCCTCATATCCCTTGCAACACAGCTCAATGTCAAAATCAGCCGCCCGCACCGTGAAATAAGTCGCATAATATTCGATAGGATAGTACAGCTTGAAATAGGCGGTCCGTACTGCAGAAATGACATAGGCGGCAGCATGGGCCTTCGGGAACATGTACTGGATCTTGAGGCAGGAATCGATATACCATTGTGGAACTTTGCATTTCTTCATTTCCTCAATCCATTCGGCCGACAACCCTTTGCCCTTACGAACACTCTCCGTAATTTTGAACGCCAGACCTGCATCCATTCCCGCCTTGTAAATCAGAAATAGCATGATGTCATCACGGCAACCAATAACCGTCTTGATGTTGCAGGTATTGTTCTTGATTAGCTCCTGGGCATTGCCAAGCCAAACTCCTGTACCGTGGGACAAACCCGAGATCTGCAGCAGGTCGGCAAAGCTTGACGGCTTCGACTCTACAAGCATCTGGCGCACAAATTTGGTCCCCATCTCCGGCACCCCATAGGTTGCAACAGGTGTCCGGATCTGATCCGGTCTGACTCCCAGCGCATCCGTTGAATTAAACATGCTCATAACCTTGGGATCGTTCATCGGTATGGTGGTAGGATCCACACCGGTCAAGTCCTGGAGCATACGCATCATGGTCGGATCATCGTGACCCAGGATATCGAGCTTCAGCAGATTGGCGTCAAACGCATGATAATCGAAATGGGTGGTCTTCCATTCTGCAGTGACATCATCTGCCGGATACTGAACCGGGGTGATATCCTCAATCTCCATATAATCCGGTAAAACAACGATACCGCCGGGATGCTGCCCCGTACTCCGTTTCACACCTGTACAACCTGCCGCCAGGCGTCCGACCTCGGCTCCGCGCCACCGCTTTTGATGATGCTCTTCATATTTCTTCGTGAAACCAAAAGCAGTCTTTTCTGCTACAGTACCGATAGTGCCTGCACGAAATACATTGTCCGGTCCAAACATGGTCTTGGTGAAATTATGGGCGTTTGGCTGATATTCACCTGAAAAGTTAAGATCGATATCGGGAACCTTATCTCCCTTAAAGCCGAGGAATGTCTCAAACGGAATATCCTGCCCTTCGCCTTTAAGCTTACCTCCACAATCCGGACATGCTTTATCTGGAAGGTCGAACCCACTTGGCACGCTGCCGTCTAGAAACCACTCATTGTGCTTGCACTCAGGATTTGTACAAATATAATGGGCAGGCAGCGGATTAACCTCGGAGATTCCGAGAAAGGTTGCCACCACTGATGAACCTACAGAACCACGCGAACCTACCAGGTAACCATCCTGATTGGATTTCTTAACAAGCCGTTCAGAGATGAGATAGTTGGCAGAGAAGCCGTACTTGATAATTGGCGCAAGTTCTTTTTCTAACCGGGCAACGACTACCTCAGGCAGTTCTTCGCCATAGATCGATTTTGCCGTATTATAGCAGGTTTCCCGTATTTCATCGTCTGCCCCTTCGATTATGGGTGTGAACAGATCACTAGGGAAAAGTGGATACTCCTCAAAACGCTCAGCTAATGCCACTGTATTAGTGACAACAACCTCCATCGCTTTTTCTGCGCCAAGGAATTCAAATTCAGCCAACATCTCATCCGTAGTGCGGAAATGAGCATCGGGCTTGCGCTGATCTTTCAGCGGGCTGAAGCCAGTAATTCCATGAATCGTAATATCACGGAACAGTTTATCCCTTGGTTCAAGGTAATGAACATTCCCCGTAGCAATAACAGGTTTGTTCAACTGCTCGCCAATCTCACAAATCTTGTGTACGACACCCCGTAAGTCCTCTGGACTGGCGACAAAACCCTTGTCTACCAGATGCATGTACATCGTCAGGGGTTGAATCTCCAAAACATCATAAAATTGTGCAACTTCCATTGCCTCTTCTGTAGTTTTGTTCAGGACTGCCTCGAAAAACTCACCCCGTTCACACCCGGAAATCACCAGCAGACCGTCTCTATGCTCTTCGAGCTTGGACTTGGGTATACATGGCACCCGCTTGTAATACTCTGTATGAGATAGGGAGATCAGCTTGTACAGATTCTTTTTGCCCACAGGATTCAGTGCATATATGCCGCAGTGAAACGGCCGGGTGTTCGAGAGGTCATTGCCTACATAATCATTCAACCGGTCCAATCGGGTCAGATTCTTGAGCTTCTCCGCATCGGCCAGCAGGCCGTTCAGGATGCCCCCCAGCGCAATAGTATCGTCTATCGCACGGTGATGACTCTCGAGCAGTACTTTATACTTATCTGCTAAGGTATTCAGTCTGTGATTCTTCATGCTCGGGAACAAAAGGCGCGCCAGCTCCAGTGTGTCCAGCGAAGGGTTTGGCAATATCGGCTTGCCCAGCTTCACTAGCGATGCCTGAATGAATCCCATATCGAACCTAGCATTGTGAGCTACTAGGATGCTGTCACCTACAAACTCCACAAACTTCTGAAGCACAGGCTCCAGATCCGGTGCATCCTTCACCATTTCATCCGTGATATTGGTCAGCTGCTGAATATGATAAGGAATTTTTTCATGCGGGTTCACAAAGGTTGAATAACGGTCCAGTTCCTTCCCTTCGCACATCTTGATGGCCGCAAGCTCCGTTATGTTATTGCGTGTAATCGACAAACCGGTGGTCTCGATATCGAATACAACATAGGTCGCTTTTTTCAGTTCCAAGGGCTGTGGGTTCTCCACAATATTAACCGAGTCATTAACAACATTGGCTTCTACGCCGTACAGCATCTTGATTTTGTGTTTATGGGCAGCATGATCCGCATCAGGAAAGCTTTGGACTACACCATGATCCGAGACGGCAATCGCCGGATGGCCCCACTTAGCGGCTGTTTTGACATAGGCATCAATAGGAGTAACTGCATCCATGGTGCTCATAGTCGTATGCAGATGGAATTCCACTCTCTTCACAGGAGCTGTATCTTTCCGGGCAGGCGGCGCCTGAACCTCGGACAAATCCGAAGGAATCATCACCAGCTCTGGAATTTGCATGAAACGGTCATATTCCACTTTGCCGCGTGCTCTAACCCATTTGCCGTTAGCTAATTGTCCCATGACCTTCAGATCTTCCTTGGTTTTGGCGAACATCTTAATTTGCAGAGAATCCGTAAAGTCGGTAATACAGAAAGTGAACAAGGTATTTCCGTTGCGAAGTTCCTTGCTCTCGAGACCGAAGATAGTCCCTTGGATCGTGATCTTCTTTTCCTCATCCTGAATCTCTAGGATAGGCACAGCCTGCTCCTTAATTTCATAACCAACCTGCAGCTTAATAATCTCATTTGGATCTCTATCGTCCTCTGGTTCATCAGGCTCACTGGCCATCATCATCATTTCCACCAGTTCACGTTGTTCTTGCTGCAGTTTCTGCTGGAATTCCTCATAGGCATCCGCTTTACTCTCATTCTCCGCAATCTGGAGCTTAACTTTCAGAGAGAGCCCGAAGAATTTATCGTAAAACTTTACTATCGCGCCTTCGATCCCTTTTTTGCGGGCCAATTCCAGTGACATCGAATCACTTAGACTCAGCAAAAGTGTATCGTCCTGCAGCTCTTGTGTTGAGCGGGTAAGCCAGCCATTGACAGAAGGGATTTCACGCTGAACCCACTCCAGAAAAAGGCCCCAATATTCCTGTACCAGCTCCGCTCTGCTGGTTTTGTTATCATATAGAAACAAGAAGCTGACTTTGGCTATATGCTGCAGCTTCTCTCGCATTCTGAGCACAAAGGTCCGGTACGTCTGGGCCGGAACCAAACTTTCTTTGACAATTACAATATGCCAGTCATGGTTGCCGCGGCTGATCTCCACACGTTCAATATATCCATCCAAGAAGTAAGGATCAATGATCGCGGGCGGGATTTCTCCTTGTTTCATCAAAAGCTCAAACCGCTTTCTTCTCTCCACGTTCTGTTCCATGCTTCCCCCACCTAACTTACGCAATGATATAAATGCCTGATTTCAGCAAATAGTAGTATAAGACAGATTTAAAAAGCTTCCGGGTCAAAAAGCTTTGGGTTCTTTCGGCCCGCCGACTCCTCTCACCAGAAGCTAGATTAACATCCTATATTCTTTATCATAAACAATGCTGAACCAAATTAATAGGCTTTGGCAAAAACAACCGTATGCGCTGCAGGTTTACCGCAGCAGATGCACACCTGCTTCGTCTCTGCGGGGTTGAATGGAATGTTCCGGCTGGTTGCACCAGTTTCTTCTTTCACCTTGGATTCGCACTCCTCAGTACCGCACCAGCCTGCCAGCGCAAAACCGCGTTTCTCATCCATAGAAGCCTTCATTTCATCAAGTGTATCCACCGAATAGAAGTGATCCTCACGGAATTTAAGTGCCCGCTCGAACATCTCATTATGAACCTGCTCCAGCATTGCTTGGACTTCTTCTACCAGATCCGCTTGCTGAATGACCTTCTTCTCACCGCTGATCCGTGAGACCAACACACAGACACCATTCTCCATATCACGCGGCCCCAGTTCGAGACGGACAGGCACTCCGCGCATTTCGTACTCATTGAACTTCCATCCTGGAGTCACATCCGCCCGGTCATCTACACGTACGCGGACCCCAGCTTTTTTGAGTTCCTGGAACAGCTCGTCCGTCCTGCCAATGACAGCGTCACGAGTCTTAGGCGGTCCGATCGGAATCATAATAACTTGGGTAGGCGCAACTTTTGGCGGTAACGCGAGTCCTCTGTCATCACCGTGAACCATAATCATGGAACCAATCAGACGTGTACTGGTTCCCCATGAAGTGGTATGCACGTGCTCAAGCGCATTTTCCCGGCTCAGGTACTGGATTTCAAAAGCAACTGCAAATTTGGTGCCCAGGTAGTGAGAAGTTCCCGCCTGTACAGCACGTCCATCCTTCATCATGGCTTCAATGGAATAGGTATCTACTGCACCGGCAAAACGTTCCGAAGGGGTCTTTTGACCGGTAATTACCGGAATTGCCAGATAGCCTTCTACAAAATCACGATAGATTTCAAGCATCTGCATCGTTTCTTCACGTGCTTCAGCTTCATTCTCATGAGCAGTATGTCCTTCCTGCCACAGGAATTCACTGGTGCGGATAAAAGGAAGTGTACGCTTCTCCCAACGGACCACGTTAGCCCATTGATTGATCAAAACAGGGAGATCACGGTATGACTGAATCCATTTGGAATACATATGCCCGATCATGGTCTCTGAAGTAGGCCGGATTGCCAGACGCTCTTCTAATTTATCGCCGCCCGCTTCCGTTACCCAAGGGAGTTCCGGATTGAATCCTTCAATATGATCCTTTTCCTTTTGGAAAAAGCTCTCCGGAATGAAAAGCGGAAAATAAGCATTACGATGTCCTGTTTCCTTGAACCGGCGGTTCATTTCTTCCTGAATATGTTCCCAGATTTCAAAACCATCCGGTTTGAATACAATGCAACCCCGGACTGGGGAATAGTCCATCAAATCTGCTTTTTTGATAACATCAATGTACCAGCGTGAGAAATCTTCACCTTGCGGTGTAATCTCAGTAACGAACTGCTTATCTTTGGCCATGTAGTGAAACTCCTCCTAAATTCGCCCCACAAAGTGTCGAATATTCCTCAACGCTGATTCAATTACTTTGCGGGGACTCCAAAAGATGTAAACCCAAGCAAAAATATAAGGATAAAGATTATATGGAACAAAAGGAATCAACCGCTTATGAGACGCAATATATCATTATACGTCACAGCTATCATCACCAGGAACAACATCGCGAAGCCGACAAAATGGACCATACCCTCATGACCAGGATCAACCGGCTTACCCCGCAAAGCTTCAACACCAAGGAAGACCAGGCGGCTTCCGTCAAGCGCAGGAATCGGCAGCAGATTAAATATTCCCAGGTACAGACTAAGAATAGCAGCCCAATAGGTTAAATACTGAATCCCTTGCTGTGCGATCTGGCCGGTTAATTTCGCCGTACCAACCGGTCCTGAAATATCATCCATGTTAAAATTATTGATTAATTGCTTAAAGCCCATGAAGATTGCCTTAGTGGTATCCACCATAGCTATACCCGATTTGGAGAATGTCTCTCCAATACCGGCATGGCGTGTGGGCAGCTCTGGAGTAATACCCACTTTCCCGCCTTCTTCTCCCTCCATACTACGGGGGATCATAGCCACGTTATAGGTTTCCTCACCTCGCTGTAATGTCCACTTCATCTCTTTGCCTTTGGAGGCCGAGGTTAGCGAGATCATCTTCTGATAATCCCCGCCGATTTTCTCACCGTTAACAGATACGACGATGTCGCCTTTCTGCAGTCCTGCTTCCTCTGCCGGCATGTTGGCACTTACATCACCAATTTTCACATACGTAGGATTCTCGATGGGGATTCCAGCCATTTGCAGATGCAGACCAAACAGCACAAAAGCGAGTATGAAATTCATCACTGGACCTGCAAAAATAGCAATGGCTCGCTGACCAACGGTTTTACTGCCGAATTGGCGGTCCTTAGGCGCAATTTGCGTCTGTTGGGTGCCATTAATCAGCATAGCTTGCGGATGAACGTCGTATACAGTGACTTCCCCATCCACGTCCAAACGGATCTTCAATTCTTGTTCCAAATCCGTGTACTGTGCTTCACCGCGGATCACATTTCTGCGTGTGTCGAGGGAATCCAGGTAAATATTCTTCACTTTGTTATCTTGCCCCAGCCTTACGGCAATGGTTTGTCCAGGACCAATCTCAATAATCTCCGGATCTTCTCCGGCCATCCTTGCATAACCCCCGAAGGGCAGCAGACGAAGCGTGAACTGGGTTTCATTTCGTTTATAAGAAAACAGTTTCGGGCCGAAACCGATGGCAAACTCCCGCACAAGAATACCGGCGCGTTTGGCAAAATAATAATGTCCCCATTCATGTACTGTCACCAGTACAAAGAACATGAGCACCGTTAAAAAGACGACTCTTACCATTTCCATGCGTAACTTTCCCCCTTTAGGTGTAAGACCGAAGTATGTCCTCTTAATTTATCATTATTCCAAGACCGTGCACAAGAGAATCAACAGCTTCAGCCTATTTTTCAGGGTAAAGCAAAAATTCACCGATAAAACTTGATAATAACAGATTATGAGTTACAACTTACTTGCTAATTCACGTGTTGTACGGTCGCAATACTCAATTTGTTCCAGATCCGGGTATGCAACCGTTACATGATGCTGAAGGACTTCATCAATAATCTCTTCAATCCTCAGGAAAGAAATCTCATGACGCAGAAAACGGGCGACTGCAATTTCGTTGGCAGCATTAAAGGCAGTAGTATTCGTGCCTCCAGCCTTCCCGCATTCTATCGCAAGCTTCAAAGTTGGAAAACGCTCATAGTCCATTTCCCGGAAGGTTAGCCGGCCGATCTCTGCCAAAGACAGTCGATTGGCGGGTGAAGACCATCGTTCAGGATAGGTGAGCGCATACTGGATGGGAACGCGCATATCCGGGGTACCCAACTGAGCGATTATGCTACTGTCCTTGAACTCTACATAAGAGTGAATAATGCTTTCCGGATGAAGCAGTACCTGAATTTGTTCATAAGGCAGACCAAACAGCCAATGCGCTTCAATTACCTCTAGCCCCTTGTTCACCATAGTTGCCGAGTCAATCGTGATTTTGGAACCCATGCTCCAGTTCGGATGTCGAAGGGCATCTTCAACCGTAACCTTCTTTAATTGTTCTCGAGTATAATCCCGAAAAGAACCGCCGGAGGCGGTAAGTGTAATACTGGCAACATCTTGACGGTTCTCACCATTAAGACACTGAAATATGGCAGAATGCTCGCTGTCGACTGGCAGTAATTGAACGCCTTTTCTCACCGCACGCTCTGTAACCAGATGCCCGGCTGTAACCAGTGTTTCCTTGTTGGCTAAACCAATATGTCTTCCAGCATCAATAGCTGCAAGTGTAGATTGCAGGCCGACACTGCCCATAACCGCTGTTACCAAAGTGTCTGCATCCCCGCCGGCAGCGATTTCAACCAGTCCTTCATTTCCGCTGAATAGCTCTACTCCCTCAGGAAGACTCGTCCTGATCTCCTCAGCCAGCTCTTTGGTGGACACAGAAACACGACGCGGTTTGAAACGTTGAACTTGCTCCAATAGTAAAGCTGTATTGCTGCCCGCAGCCAAACCCTCCACTGAAAAGGCATCGGGATGCATGGCGATTACATCCAGCGTCTGTGTCCCGATCGAACCCGTAGAGCCGAGAATACTTATTCTTTTCACAGTATAACCTTCTCCCTGGCATTAATAGTAAGGCATAAGCATTACGATATGTACGAAAGGAAATACGATAATCCAGCTGTCGCAGCGGTCAAGGATACCTCCATGACCAGGCAGCAGCGAGCCTGAATCCTTAATACCGTACACCCGTTTATAGGCAGACTGTACAAGATCTCCAAGCTGACCGAGAACCGCGCAGGAAATCCCGATAAGAAGCGCACGACCTATAGTCAGCAGATCAGGAATAAATAAGGCAAAACCAATTGCAATCAGAATGGAGATCAACACCCCTCCAAGGGCTCCCTCCACCGTTTTGTTGGGGCTTATAGCCGGCCACAGCTTATTCTTGCCAAAGCTTCTGCCTACAAAATAAGCACCAGCATCACTGCCCCATATACAGCACAACAGCAGGAAGGTCCAGATCAAACCATGCCCATCGCCTGCTCCGCGGGCAATAGCCATATAGGAAAAACCCATTCCTATGTATATTATTCCAGTAAACAATAGAGCTGTGATTTTTATATCCAATTTATTCTTGCTAATTACTGTCAGGAGCAGGAACACCAGCATTAATAGCCAAATTCCTTGTTCCCAAGAAAACCATTCGGAAATACCGATCATATCCCAAGGGATCATGAAACACATTACGGACAGATAACCCATCGTAGCGGTACCGCCGAAAGTCTGTATGCCAGTCATTTTCATAAATTCATAAAAGCCTATGAGCGCCATAGCTGTGAGCAGCAGCTGGTACGGCCAGCCCCCCAAAAAGCACAATCCTAAAAATACTGCTCCGGCTATCACCCCGGTTATTAATCGCTGCTTCAAAGGTTCCCATCTCCCATCAGGCTACTTCAGACCACCATATCGGCGTGTTCGGCGCTGATACTCCGCCACAGCCTGTAGTAAATGCGTCTTGTCAAATTCCGGCCAGTAAGCATCTGTAAACCAAAATTCACTGTAGGCCAGCTGCCAGAGCATAAAGTTGCTGAGACGCATTTCTCCGCTTGTGCGGATCAGAAGATCAGGGTCAGGCATTCCTGAAGTTAACAGTCTGCTGTCTATCAGGTCAGATGTAATATCTTCCGGTGATAATATTCCATCTTTTATATCCTGTCCCAATCCACGCATGCAATCCTCAATCTCTTTGCGCGAACCATAATTCAAGGCAAAATTCAATATAAGTCCCGTATTGTGCTTGGTACGGTCGACCGCTTCCTCCATAGCTTTTCGGGTATGAGAAGGCAGTGCATCTGTGTCGCCCATCACACGTACTTGCACATTTTTTTCGATAAGCTCATCAAGCTCCAGAGCCAGAAACTCGACTGGCAGACGCATTAAAAAGTCAACTTCTTCCTTCGGCCGTTTCCAGTTCTCGGTAGAGAAAGCGTACATGGTCAAGAACTCCACACCCAGATCGTTCGCGGCAATCGTGGTTCTTTTGACTGCCTTCATCCCGTTCTGGTGGCCAACAATCCGCGGCAATCCGCGGCGTTTAGCCCAGCGGCCATTTCCGTCCATAATGACAGCCACATGCCGTGGAATATTATCCGGTGAAATCTCGACTGGCTCCTGTTGCCTGTCTTTACGGCTCAGCCATGCTCGAATCCGTTTGATCATTTCCGTTTCCTCCAAGCTCTTATCAGAAAGAGACAAACCCCACCATGTGCGGAGGGGCTTGAAGTCTCTTGAATTTCATTATACTTCCATAATCTCTTTTTCTTTGGCCAAGAGCACTTTATCAACTTCAGCTATGAACTTATCCGTTGACTTCTGGATGTCTTCTTGGTGCCCGTGTGATTCATCTTCAGAAATACCGTTTTTCTCCATCTTTTTGATGTCATCATTAGCATCTCGACGGATATTACGGATAGCCACCTTGGCTTCTTCGCCAAATTTCTTGGTGAACTTTACAAGCTCACTGCGGCGTTCTTCCGTAAGCGGTGGAATGGAAAGACGGATGATTGTACCGTCATTGGCCGGAGTAATTCCAATATCCGATTTCATGATCGCCCGTTCGATGTCCGACATTGAGGTTTTATCCCAAGGCTGGATCAACAGCGTCCGTGAGTCCGGTGTACTGATGTTGGCCAACTGGTTGATCGGAGTAGGCGCACCGTAGTATTCAACTTGGATACGGTCCAGGAGTGACGTAGAAGCACGTCCTGCCCGTAATGTTGCCAAATCGCGTTTCAGGGATAAAATCGCTTTTTCCATACGCTCTTCGGCATTTTTCTTAACCGATTGTGGCATTAATCTACACTCCCTTTAACAATCGTCCCGATCTTCTCACCGAGAACGACACGTTTGATATTGCCTTGTTCTGTAATAGCAAACACAATGAGCGGTATATTATTATCCATGCACAGAGAGGAAGCGGTGGAATCCATGACGCCAAGATTTTTGTTGAGCACATCCATGTACGTAAGCTGCTCATATTTCTCGGCTGTACTGTCTTTGAATGGGTCAGCAGAATATACACCATCCACTTTATTCTTCGCCATCAGAATGACTTCTGCTTCAATTTCGGCTGCCCTTAGAGCTGCAGTTGTATCCGTGGAGAAGAACGGATTACCCGTACCCGCTGCAAAAATAACCACGCGGCCCTTCTCTAAATGCCGGATAGCACGGCGGCGAATATACGGTTCAGCAATCTGCTGCATGGAAATTGAAGTCTGCACCCGTGTAGGTACATCAATCTGTTCCAATGCATCCTGAAGAGCAAGCGAGTTCATGACTGTGGCAAGCATTCCCATATAATCAGCTGTAGCACGATCAATTCCACTTGCACTGCCCGCGATTCCACGCCAGATATTGCCTCCACCGCACACAATAGCAACCTGAACCCCTAGCTCAACGACTTCCTTGACTTGTTCCGCGATGGAAATAATCGTCTCGGCATCAATGCCATATCCGTTTTGACCCGCGAGTGATTCACCGCTAACCTTAAGGACTACTCTCTTAAATACCGGCTGTTCCAATTGTATACCCTCACTTTCTTACAAAAGGCGGAACACTACGTGTATGTGTTCCGCTCTTTTGATGCTTGCTTTATTCAATTCAGTATGCAGATTGCTATTATTGATTTACTTGCGCCATAACTTCTTCTACAAAGTTGTCGACTTTCTTTTCCAGGCCTTCGCCCAGCTCGAAACGGACAAAACGACGGATCGAAATGTTTTCGCCGATGGTGCTGATTTTTTCATTCAGCAGTTGAGAAATGGTCTTGTCTTGATCTTTAACGAAGGCTTGTTCAAGCAAACAGTATTCTTCATAGAACTTGCTGATACGTCCTTCAACCATTTTTTCAACAATTTTCTCAGGCTTGCCTTCGTTCAGGGCTTGAGCCTTCAGAATTTCTTTTTCTTTCTCTACAGCTTCAGCAGGCACTTCTTCACGACGAACATACAGCGGATTTGCTGCAGCGATCTGCATAGCGATATCGCGTGCGAATTCTCTGAAAGAATCCGTTTTACCTACGAAGTCAGTTTCGCAGTTAATTTCAACAAGTACACCGATACGTCCGCCAGCATGGATATAAGATTCAACAACACCTTCAGTGGCAATACGTCCAGCTTTGTTCGCAGCTGCGGAGAGGCCTTTTTCACGAAGCAATTCCGCTGCTTTTGTAATGTCGTTATTCGCTTCTTCGAGCGCTTTTTTGCAATCCAGCATTCCTGCGCCTGTTCTTTCGCGAAGTTCTTTTACTGCTTTTGCATCTACTGCCATTGTTAATTCCCTCCAGATAATTGTCGTTATGTTACATGTTTCATGTCTATTATCCTAAAAAAAGGGCAGTGAGAGGTTATCCACCTGCCAACCACCCTTTTCATTTAAGTTCTTGTTAAGTTCCAGACACTACTTAAGCTGTAGTTGTATCTTCGCCCTGGTGAGCTTCTACAACAGCATCAGCCATTTTACCAGTAAGCAATTTCACGGCGCGGATTGCGTCGTCATTACCCGGGATTACGTAGTCGATTTCATCCGGATCACAGTTAGTATCAACGATAGCTACGATAGGGATACCCAGTTTGCGAGCTTCCGCAACAGCGATACGCTCTTTACGCGGGTCAATGATGAACAGCGCGCTAGGAAGACCTTTCATGTTCTTGATACCGCCCAGGAATTTTTCAAGACGATCTTTCTCTTTGCGGAGAAGGATTACTTCTTTCTTAGGCAGAACTGCGAAGGTACCATCTTCTTCCCAAAGTTCCAATTTCTTCAGACGGTCAATCCGTTTCTGAATAGTCTGGAAGTTAGTCAGAGTACCACCGAGCCAACGTTGGTTAATGAAGAACATACCCGAACGTTCAGCTTCTTCTTTTACGGAATCTTGTGCTTGTTTCTTTGTTCCTACGAATAGGATTGTGCCGTTGTCGCCAGCGACGCTTTTTACAAAGTTGTAAGCTTCCTCTACCTTTTTAACCGTTTTTTGCAGGTCAATAATGTAAATTCCGTTTCTTTCAGTGAAGATATAACGATCCATCTTTGGATTCCAACGACGAGTCTGATGACCGAAGTGTACCCCAGCTTCGAGAAGCTGCTTCATGGAGATTACTGCCATCTTCACACACCTCCTAGTATTGGTTTTTTGTGTGTCTCCTCCGCCGCGTGTCATTTTCCTACAAGACTTTCTTCAGAAGAAAGCACCCCTTGTCGAAATCAACCGGCGTGTGTTTTAACACCGTTTATTACTATAACATAATAAAATAACGTATGCAACGCTTCATATGAATTTCTTCGGCGAATTTACTTTACGGTAATTAATTTGTCAATGATAGAATTAATACTCTCATCCTTTGTAAAGCTGTACCCGCCATATTGAATTCTGGTATTAGCTTTGCGGCTGTCCGCACTCTTCAAAAACTCTGCTTTGTCCTCAATGACTCCGGCTTCTTCCAAAAGATCCGCAGTCTCAGAGAGTGTTATTCCTGTAGGGATTTTAACGGAAATGGCGCCTGGAGGAGCAGGTGTAGTAGGCGGATTAACTGACGAAGATGTCACCTTTGGCTTAACAGTAGCCGATGTAGATGGATTAGCAGGCGTCGAAGGTTTCACAGGTTTATTAGCATCTGTGGGTTTAGTGGCAGCCTTTGGCGAAGCAGCAGGAGATGCTTGTGGTGAAGCAGATGGCTTGGGAGAGCCAGAGATTGCTGAAGTATCCTTTTCTTTTGCAGCGTCATCTGCATCCTTCCCTGCATTTTCCCCACCCTCAACTGGTGTTTCTGCTGCAGGATCATTAATAGTTAAGTTGAGTTTGGCCGCTTCCTTGACCAGCTCGTCTTTGGTCATAGGAGCAGCTCCTCCCGAGAGCATTACTTGCAGGAGCAACGCGCCGATAATCAACCCTGCACCAAGTCCAAACATGAATGAACGATTCTTGATCACACGGACTCCTCCTGTTTGGCCAGCTGCAAAATCAGCTGAACTTCACCACGCTGAAGTCCTGCCGTCTTAGCAATGGAGTCGATAGATTTCCCTTGTTCATGAAGTTCAAACAACCGGGGATAACGCTGTTTGATTGAACTTACCGGTTTCGGTTTGGGAACAGGTGCTTCAGTTACTGTCTCGGATTGCACATTCTGGTCAGGAACTTGAGGAACAGACACATTCCCCTTTCCAAAAGCCGCTGACAGCTGCAAGAGGCTTTTCTCCTCAGAGGTCAGTCTGGCATCAAGCAGCATTGAGTTTTTTTGCAACTCAGCCAACTGTTCCTTCAATCCGGAAATCTCCTCTTGAAGTGCTGTCCGGTTATTCTGCGACTGTTGCTTGATACTGCTGACCAGTTGTAGCATGTTGTCATGATCACGCTCTATGTCTGCCATATACAATTCAAGCGCGGCTTCCGTTTCTTTTAGGCTCTGTCTGTCTGCTGACTCTTCCTTAGCACGAGCTGGCAGTCTCAGGGCATAAACGATAACGACAGCGCCTACCAGCACGATGTATACCCATGGTTGCAAGTGCCATATCTCCTTTTGAAGTTCAATTCAAGAATATTATAGACTCAGGTCAATACGACGCCCCTTATAAGGATGCTCAGCGTCATGACTGGTCTCCGGCTTCTGATGTTTATGAGGGTTTGAATGGGAGCCGGATTGATGTTGTCCGCTTCCGTCATCACGCAAAGCAGATTCAGCAGACTCATCCACTTCACTGCTCCGATGGGCGAGCTGCTCCGTTCCTTTTACATTCTGATCGGCCAGCTGCTGCTGATCCAGCGCTGGCCGATGCTGCAGCCCATTTTGAATTTTACCCGCCTCGGTTGTCCGGGGTACAGCAATTTGGAGTTCCACCGGTTTCAGGCTCATACTACCCTCTCCTCACTGAAGTGGTTACAGAAGCGGTCTGCCAAAGTTATACATTCGGGATCATGGATATATCTCCATCGCTGTAAATGAAGGTAACCCGTTCTGTTGTGTCCTTAACGAAACGGGTATACCTGCCGATCACAATTTTAGAACCTCCATAGATGGTTTTAATAACTTCTACTTTAGCTCTGCCTGTGTCTTCAAGTATTTTCTCGATCTCAAGCACGCGCTCTTTGAGCTTTTTCTCTTCTCGCATATGGGAATTCTTAGTGGCGTTCAGTTTCACACGAAGTGCCACTTTATCTGGAGAGAGCTGACCATTGTTTGCAAGCTGATTCAGCAGATACAAAGCTTTGTTGGTCTTATCTTCATTGTCAAGCAGCTGGCGAAGTTCCTGGCGGAGATCATTGATCTCATTTCTCAGCTGGGGTACTACCCCTACTTCAATCGCCGTTGCTGTCGACATCGTGTTACCGATGGTTCGCGCCACAACACGCTCACCAGCCTGAACTACTCCGCCAACGATCAAGCCCTTCGTTCCACTGCACAAGACATCCCTGCCAGCCTTGATATTGGAATGCATCACGCTCTGTGACACAATAACATCCTCACCTGCTACTACATTACCATCCTGAATGAAGGAAACCTTCACATTTTTACCTGCGCTTACAAGTCCTTTATTATAACCTATAATTCCTCCGGTAATTTCGATTGAACCGCCTGAGATCAACTCTGCACCTTCAACCCCCCCAATTACACGGATATCGCCTGCAGATTTGACGGTAAACCCCGTCAGTACGTTACCGCGAATTACAACCGTCCCGACAAAATCAATATTGCCTGTGCTGTAATCCACATCCCCGTTCACTTCATATATAGGGAAAACATTGATCTTCCCTTTATCTGTTAAAGTGATTAGTCCATCTATGGCCGCATACATAGCCGTCTCTTCCTGATCGACAAGCACGTTCTTTCCCACTTTGAAATGAACTTCTTTGCCCGGTTTGAACGGCATCTCTTCACCAGTAACCATTGTACCGGTTTTGCCTGGACGAGGGGGAACGACTCTGGCGATAATCTGACCTTTCAAAACATTATGAAGGCGAACAAGGTCCTTGTAATCCACTTTCCCATCTGCCGTCTCCAGTGGTTTGCGGTCCTCTTCCAGATCGACAGAGAGTACTACGCGACCGTCTTCACCGTTCACAGCAGGTTGTCCTATCGCTATAGGCACCCTGCTAAAAAAGTATTCCTCCGGATTGCTGCTAATCCGTTGAACGATATCCTGCTGAATCCCGTAATGAATATTATGACTTTTCAGGAAGCTTTCCAGATCTTCTACCGTACAAGTGAAATTTTCATCCTTTTTCGAAAACTGAAGGTAAGCAATCCCCTTATCCTCCGAAAAGGTAATACTGATATACTGGCTCAAAACATAATGACCGATCAAATTTTGCTCCCCCTTGTCACCGTCGCCCGGTTAATCGTTTTGCATGAGAAGATCACGATTTTTTTCAAGTGTTCCTCTCAGCCGCAAAATGGCTTTCGAATGAAGCTGCGAAATCCGTGAAGGAGACAGGGACATCACCTCGGCGATCTCGCTCAAAGATAAATCTTCATAATATAAAAGGGACACGACTGTCCGTTCTTTCACTGTTAGCTTCTCGATGCCTTTGGTCAGGGTATCACGTAAATAGAATTCATTTACTTTTCGATCTGGATTCTTGGCTTTATCATCCACCAATATTGACAAGCGAGTCTCTGATTCTTCTTCACGGATAGGGTCTTCCAGTGAGCAAAGTGACATGACTGCCACATCTTGCAGCATATTCTGAAACTCCGGCTCCGATATATTCAGATATTGGCTCATTTCCTCGTCACTCACGGATCTCAAGTATTTCTGTTCGAGCTGTTGGTAGGCGTCCTCAATTTTCTTTGCTTTTTCCCTAACCGATCTGGGAACCCAATCACTTTGCCGCAAAGAATCCAGGATCGCTCCCCGCACTCGCCAGGAAGCATAGGTCTGAAACTGCAGACCACGCTTGTAATCAAACTTTTCTATTGCATCAATCAAACCCATCACACCATTACTGGCCAAATCATCTTTGGATACATTCTTGGGCAAACCAACTGCTAAACGGCTGGATACGTAATCAACAATATGGAGATAACTCTCAATCAGTTTCTTCTTGGCTTCAGGGTTCCCGTGTTCTTTCCACTGTTCCCAGAGACCATCCGTTTCCGATTGAGAAGTTTTATGCTCGTTCAATGGCTTTCACCCTTCCCAAAGTTTAGTCAGCAGGCATAGACAGAACCCGCTTATTCTTCTTTCAGGTGACGAACGGCCTTGGCCAATTCTTCAGGATCTTTCAAAGTGACTAATTTGGGAGGCTGAAGCGGTGTAAAGCCCTTCACATTCACACTCCCCTGTTCCGGTTTCTGTTGCAACATATTGATTAATTCCTCATCTTCACCCGGAGTGCTGATATCAAAATTGTTACCAAGGGTTTCATGCCCCTCATTGGAAGTTGTCTCGGCATTCTCCGGGGACCCGGATTGCTTAACAATAAAACCCAATACCCATCTTAAGAGGAAGGCAAGCAGAAACCAGACAATAAATCCAAAAAAACCTCGAATCAGACTGGTTCCTAGCAAGTTATGCCCATGGTTTATTAGAAAGGTAAAGCAAAAGCCCAACAATCCAAACAACAGACTTAATAGAATTTTACCATTCATCGCTATATTTCCTTAGTGCCTTTTTGAACACTGCGAATATACAATATTCCAGTGTTGCAGGCAATTTCTATCGTGCGTCCAAAATTCCCGCCTGTATCTTCTGCAATCAGCGGAATGTTCAAATCTTGTAGGGCAATCTTGCAGGATTCCACATTACGAGGCCCGATCCTCATGGTGTCACTCCCCCCGGCAAAGGCGAACATCTGAGAGCCACCAGCCATTTTGGCTACAAGACGGCTCCGGACGGCGCCAAGCGCAAGCAAGCGGGATAATAGCTCCGGCAAAGCGGTATCCGCAAATTTGGCGATATTCATCTGCCCGTCCCGAGCGATTTCGGATGAGGGCAGCATGACATGCGCCATCCCTGCAATCTTTTTCCCAGGATCGAACAATGTTACTCCAACGCAGGAGCCAAGTCCAGTTGTCCGGACAAGGCTTTCTTGACTGCCTACGTTAAGATCCGCCATGCCTACTTTGATGATGCTTTGTTCTTCAATCATTTTCAAACGGTACTCCTAATGATTTGAAAATTTTCGGGAAAGATTCCGGATCGGGAATAAGGAAAAATTGTCCCTCTATTTCATGTTGTCCTTCAAGAAAAGTCGTATCAATCAGCAATGCATCATCCCCCATTTGCCCGAACTGCAGCAGACCATAGCTCAATATCGCTCCAGCCATGTCCATTGCAAGTGCAGGTACTGTTGGGTACATAGACAATGAAGTGAAGTCGGCAAGAGAGGATAAATAGGAACCTGCAAGAATATTCCCGATTTCGTTAAGGGCGGAAAGTTCCATCTCTCCCAATTCTTCACCCTCGGAGAGCTCAATGCCGGCGATTCGGCTAAGCAGGTTTTTTGCAGCTTCTGGTGAAAGTATGAAGAACAAATTTCCCGGCGCTTCACCTTCTACTCTTAAGAATACAGCATATACCAGCTCTTCGGCACCACCGACTTTGTCGGTAATTTCATCAAAATTCAGAAGTTGCACTTTGGGGACAGCCATATCAATCGGTTTGCCCAGTAGCTGGGACAACGCGGTGGCTGCGTTGCCGGCTCCAATATTCCCGACTTCCTTGAGCACATCCATTTTAAAATCTTTAAAGTTTTTGAAGAGCTCCACAGGTTAGCCCTCTAGACTTTCCAATTGCACGATTTCGTTCTTGTTCAGCACTTCTGACAAGTTGAGCATGATCAGCAAACGATCTTCTCCAATCTTGGCCACCCCGTCAAGGTATTTAGCTTTGATGCCCCCAACAACATCCGGAGGTGTATCAATGGAATCCTTGTTCAGGTCAATAACATCATTAGCAGAATCAACAATAAAGCCAACTTCCATTTCATTAACATTCACAATGATTACACGGGTCTGATCCGTATGCTCCGCTTCCGCAATACCAAAACGGCCGCGCAGATCAATAACCGGAATAACCACACCGCGTAGGTTAATGACTCCTTTAATAAAGGAAAACGTCTTGGGGACGCGCGTAATCGGCATCATCCGCTCGATGGTTTGTACTTTATCCACTTCAATGCCATATTCTTCAGTTCCAAGTTTAAACACAATCACCTTAATATCTTCAGCCATGGAATGAACCTCCCTGTTCTATCCTAATTATTTAATAAAAGCGTTGGGATCAATAATGAGTGCGACTTGTCCATCACCGAGAATAGTAGCACCTGAAATGCCTTGAACCTCCGGCAAATATTTGCCCAGATTCTTGATCACTATTTCGTTCTGCCCAATAAAATCTTGAACTGCGAGGGCAACCAGACGCTCTCCCTTGCGTACCACCACGATTTCAATCTCTTCTTCCGTGCTTTCATCATAATCCGGAACGCAGAAGATCTTACTAAGAGAAACCAGTGGAATATGAGTGTTACGGAATTCCAGCATTTTGTTGCCGTGAATGGACCGGATCTGGGATTGCTTCACGATGCCAGTTTCTACAATGGATGAGAGCGGAATTGCATATTTCTCCGAGCCCAACCGCACAAGCATTGCTGCGATAATAGACAGGGTCAGTGGAAGCTGTACCGAGAAGTTGGTGCCTTTGCCTTGAGTGGAATAGACTACCACGTTCCCGCCCAGCGAAGTAATTTTTGATTTGACGACATCCAGTCCAACACCGCGGCCAGATACGTCGGAGATCACCTCAGCGGTACTGAATCCCGGAGCGAACAAGAGCTGTATCGCCTCATCATCAGAGTAATTCGATGCTTGCTCCTGGGTAAGTATCCCTTTTTTTATCGCAGACTGCAAAATCTTTTGTGGGTTGATTCCAGCCCCGTCATCTTCGATTTCGATAAAAACATGATTACCGCTATGAAATGCCCGCAAGTTCACTGTTCCTGTATCCGACTTGCCGGATGCTAAACGTTCCTGTATTCCTTCAACGCCATGGTCTACAGCATTTCGCAGCAAATGTACCAACGGATCACCAATCTCGTCAATAACCGTACGGTCCAATTCCGTCTCGGCACCAGTTACAACTAGATCGATCTTCTTATCTAATGATTTGGCCAAATCCCGAACCATACGCGGAAAACGATTAAATACAGTATCAACAGGAACCATGCGCAGCTTCATAACAATATTCTGAAGATCACCGCTGACCCTGCCCATGTGCTCGACTGTTTCTGTCAGGTCCCCATTCTGGACTTCTGAAGCAAGCTGTTCCAGGCGAACACGGTCAATCAAGAGTTCGCTGAACAAGTTCATCAGCACATCAAGGCGTTCAATGTCTACACGGATGGTCCGCGAAGGCGCCCCTCCGGTTCTGGCTGGTGATGCTTTGGATTCTTCTTTGGCATGTGCTTCAGCTGCAGGTGAAGCATTACTGTTGCCCGCAGCAGGAGCGGATGGTTTAACAGGTGCGGGTGCTTCTGAAGTAGCCGCCACCGTTTCCTGACCCATTTGACGCAGCGATTCCTGATCAAGCGCTACCGCAGTGACCTTGTCGATCTCCGACAGATTCAAGATCATCGCCTGAATTTCACTTGCTTCCTTCTGTGTTATGTAATAGAGCGAGAAGCCATAATCAAATTTCTCCTGCTCTATATCCTGAACCGAAGGGAAGGATTTAACAACCTCGCCCGAACGTTCGAGGAGATCAAAGACCATATATGCCCGTACTGCTTTGAGCTGGCAGTCCTTGCGGATTGCAACATCAACATAAAGCACTTTATGACCTTCCTGGAGTGACTGCTCCAGAACAGAGTATTGAAACTCATCAAGGTATACGGGAGCGTCTGCAGCCTTTGGAGCCGCTGCTGCAGCCTCAGGCACAGCACCGGCAGCAGTTGGGATCTCACCGCGGACAATCGCCTGCAATGAAGCAACAATAGCCGATACATCGGCCTTACCTTCTCCACCGCCCGTAATATCCTCAACCATGGATTCAAGGGCATCCAGACTTTTGAACAGTGTGTCAAAAATGAAATCCTGCATCCGCAACTTGTTATTTCGCACTAAATCCAGAACATTTTCCATTTGGTGAGTAAGTGAAGCCAAATCTTCAAAGCCCATTGTAGCTGCCATACCTTTTAAAGTATGTGCTGAGCGGAAAATGACTTGCACAATGCTCAGGTCTTCAGGATTTGCTTCAAGCCCCATCATACTTTCGTTCAATGACTGCAGATGATCATTTGACTCATCAATAAACATGGATAAATATTGGTTCATGTCCACTAACGAGCACCTCCCCTTCAAGTTCACTTGTCCGTTATTTAACGGCTTGTACCAGCCTTGGAGCAATTTCTTGCAACGGCAGGATATGTCTTACACAATGTAGTTCCACTGCAGATCGCGGCATCCCGTAGACTACGCAGGTTTCTTCGCTTTCAGCAAAAGTGGAAGTTACACCCGAATCATAAAGAGATTTCATCATTTTGGCGCCATCGCTTCCCATCCCGGTCATAATCACTGCGTGTCTCTCCAGTGATGTATAAGGGAGTATGGATTCGAAGAGGATATCCACGGAAGGACGATGTCCATTTCGGGCTTCTCCCAAAGTGAGATCAATTGCATACTGACCTCCTGCTGCCGGAACAACCCTCATATGATAACCCCCAGGAGCAATATATGCCGCCCCCTTACGCAGAATCATCCCTTGCTCTGCTTCTGCAACTTCGAGAGGGCTGAACGTATTGAGCCTCTGGGCCAGCGACTTGGTGAAATTGGGCGGCATATGCTGCACAATAACAATCGGTGCCGGAAAATCAGCAGGGATATTTTCGAGAAAAGCTTTGAGAGCCCTTGGTCCTCCTGTGGAACAACCAACAGCAACCAGCTTACTCAAACCTGTATACGAGGACTTATGTTCCCCTGTAACAGAAGGATGATCATTTTTGGGGCTAGATGAAGTTAGAGGTGCCTGCCTTGTATCCGGTAGTGCCGGTCTGGCTTGCTCCTTCGAAAGGTTTTTCAAAGTATCAGTTGCCGGTTTAGGAGGTGTAATCGACGGTTTGGCTCCCATCGGAGCTGAAGCGTTCTCCTTAGCTGTTCTACCCGGCGAACTTTTACCCTTATTCTGTTCTGTAGCAAGATTCGCTTCCTGTTTTCCCTTAGGCTTTTCTACTAATTTGCTTGCAGGATCCGGGAATTTCTTAATAGGCTCCAGTATCCTTTTGGTAGGATTGCGCATCGGCTCAGGTACAGTCGATACTTCCGCGGCCGGAAGCTCGGGCGTCTTATATGAAGTAGCTCTGGCTTCACGCTGCTTACGGGCAAGCATAGCCTCATTCATTTGCTCCCTCAGCGCTACACCCACAGATATAATGTCCTGCGAGTTTGAAATGGAAGGTTTGCGAATAAAATCAAACGCCCCCGATTCCAATGCCAGAATGGTCTCCTTCATTCCCTCTTCATTGATGCCAGAGAGCATAATTACCGGCAGCGGACGCTTTGCCATTATTATTTTAAGCGCCTCCAGGCCGTTCATCTCCGGCATTTCAACATCCATGGTTACTAGATCCGGAGATAATTCATTTACTTTTTCAATGGCTTCACGGCCGTTCGCCGCTGTTGCAGCTACCTGAAAGTTAGCGTCATTTTCTATTAAATCAGAGATGATTTTACGCATAAACGCAGAATCATCAACAACTAAAACTCGATATGGCTTCATACCATTTCCACCTCTGTTCCTCAAATTCAGAACAATTCATGTGTTCGCTTCAACCACCTGCTGATAAATCCCTTGATGCCTTGAACTTTAGTGGTGTCTGCCGAATCTGCGGCCAAATAGCTTAGCGCAAGCCGATGTACATCTTTGGCAGCCGCACTGTTCGGAAAAGCCACTGAGAATGGAATTTGCTTCTTCACTGCCTGAACCACATGAGTATCACTGCTGATAAATCCAAGAAAAGAAATCTCCAGCTGCAAAAAACGATTGGCCGCCATACGAATCTTGTCACTGGTTACAGCTGCTTCTTTCTCATCCCCCGCCTGATTGACGATCAGTTTGAATGAAATATCAGGATGGGAGTTGTTCACTACCTTTATCAGTGCATAAGCATCAGTTATTGCAGTAGGCTCTGGTGTAGTCACCACAAGGCAGTCATCTGCTGAGGTGATGAATTTCATCGTCTCTTTAGAGAGCCCGGCTCCTGTATCAAACAGAATATAATCCATGGAGTCCGCAATCCCGGCAATCTGGTCAGTAAAATAGCTCAAGTCCGCCTCTGAGAGTGAAAAAAGCTCATCCATTCCCGAACCCCCTGCGATAAACGGAAGCCCGGTAGGGCCTTTCTGGATGATCTTGCTGATGTCAGCCTCTCTTTTCAATAAATGATAGAGGTTGTATCTGGCTGACACCCCCATAAGCACATCTATATTGGCCATACCAATATCGGCATCGAACAAAAGCACTCTCTTACCCAACGCTTTAAGTGCGAGCGCAAAGTTCAAGGTGAAATTCGATTTACCGACTCCACCCTTCCCACTACAAACGGTGATAATCCGGGCTGATGTCCCTCCACCGGAGGATCGTTTGGGCTCCTGGCTGGACACAAGCTGTCTCAGGGATTGCGCCTGATCCATCATTCGCCTCCTGTTCCCAAAATCATCCCGCTGATCTGTTCTTTGGTAGCCAACAGCAGATCATCAGGGACATTCTGACCGTTGGTAATATATGAAAGCTTAAGCGGAAAATCATTCAACACATTGAAAAGCGGTCCAAAGCTTCCAGTCTCATCAAGCTTGGTAAAGATGACTTTATCCAGCTGGTAGCGACCAAAATGTTCGGCGATTTTCTTCATATCCCGGCTTTTTGATGTTAGGCTGAGCACCAGAAAGGTCTCACTCTTAAGCTCTTTGGCCAACAGACTCTGAAGTTCTGCAACCAGCATCTCGTTGCGGTAATTACGGCCAGCTGTATCCATTAATACCAGATCGCAGCCTTCCAATCGGAACAAAGCTCTCTGCAGATCACCAGGTGACTGAACTACCTCAAGCGGCATATTCAGTATAGCTGCATAAGTTCGAAGCTGCTCAACAGCCGAAATACGATACGTATCGGAGGTTATTAACCCTACCTTTCGTCCTTGCTTGAAAAGCTGTTCAGCAGCTAACTTGGCAATCGTAGTTGTCTTTCCCACACCCGTAGGGCCGGCAATATAGACAATCCGTGTATCTGGTGCAATACCGCTTGCAATACGTCCGGACAAAAAAGCTTCCATCTGGGTTTCAAGCATTTCACCGAACTGCTGTGGGAGCCATGTACGGCCTTCTTCACTCCATTGTTCAAAGATATTGCTGATCCACTCATCCACCAGGATGACATCTGTCTCCTGCTCAATCAGACGGTTTCTCAGCTCTTCTAATGGTTCTGGAAGCTCCACCGCGCCAGAAGAATACCGTGCGATCCGCTCCATCCATTGTTTCATATCCCGTATTTCCCTGAGAACTTCACCCTCCAAATCAGGCGGTGCAGCCGCAACAAAACTCTTTCCCCTTGCCTCATCTATTGATGACATATTGGGATAATGGCCAACTGCAGGAGAAGATTGCTGCAAATGTGTATCTGTCTCAAAGAATTCTTCATCCTTATCAAGATCCACTGCTGGCAACACTGCTACAGCTGCACTTTTCTCTGATGCATCAGACAAGGCAGCGGCGATCTCGGCAAAAGCCCGTTTCGCCGCTGCCTCGTTCGCCGAGGAAGATGCTACAGCCATAGTTTCACTAGCATCACCTGCTGCAGGCACCGAAGAAGCAGCCGCAGCTTTCTGATATGCTTGTGGAACTGCGTTCCGCGGAATGCTCGGAGGAGCTGCCGGTTTTTTTCCGGAAGCAGCCGGCTTTTGCGCATCCTCAACAGCCGCGACAACCTCGATCTTTTTCTTTTTGAACATTCCCATGAAACCGCCAACTTTGACCTCTTTGGTGCTTAAGATGACGGCATCACTTCCCAGCTCGGTGCGGATGGAATGCATGGCGTCAGGCATCGTATCGACCACATAACGCTTCACTCTCATAGATTCACCACCCCAACGCTTTGAATTTCAATATTTGGCTCCAGTTCACTGTAAGATAGTACTGGAATGTCCTGCATGGTCCGCTCAATCACTTGACGTAAATACATCCGTATCGTTGGTGAAGTTAACACGATAGGCTGCTGTCCGGATTGAAGAAGGCGGTTAATTTGCTCTGTAAGACGCTGGTACACTGTCTGTGTAGAGACTGGATCCAGTGCGAGATAGCTGCCTTGTTCCGTCTGCTGCACACTTTCGGAAATTTTCTTTTCCAAATTCGGACCGACAGTAATGACCCGCAGTGTCTCACCGGCTTGCGAGAATTGTTGAGTAATTTGTCTGGACAAGGATTGACGGACATATTCAGTTAGAATATCAGGATCTTTGGTATAGGTACCGTAATCAGCCAGGGTTTCAAAAATAGTCACCAAGTCACGGATAGATATTTTTTCACGCAGCAACTTGCCTAATACCTTCTGTACATCGCCAATTGCCAAAACAGAAGGGATCAGTTCATCCACAAGCACAGGATAATTCTCGCGAAGATTGTCAACCAGCTGTTTGGTCTCCTGTCGTCCAAGCAGTTCGTGCCCATAACGTTTGATAAGCTCAGTCAAATGAGTAGCCACTACGGATGGTGGATCAACTACTGTATATCCCGATAATTCTGCTCTTTCCTTGACGGACTCTTCAATCCACAATGCAGGTAGACCAAACGATGGTTCCACTGTCTCAATGCCATGAATCGACTCGTCATCATACCCAGGACTCATTGCCAAATAGTGATTAAGTAATAATTCACCACCGCCAACGTTATTTCCTTTAATTTTTATAACATATTCATTCGGTTTTAGTTGAATATTGTCGCGAATACGAATCACAGGAACTACCAGACCCATCTCCAGTGCGCATTGACGCCTGATCATAATAATCCGGTCAAGCAAGTCTCCACCCTGCCCCGTATCTGCCAGCGGAATAAGCCCGTATCCAAACTCAAATTCAATCGGATCTACAGTCAGTAAGTTGATTACACTTTCCGGACTTCGGACTTCTTCAATCTGTTTTTCTTCAACCAGCTGTTCATCTGCAATTTGCTTACGATTAGCCTTTTGGCTCATACTATAAGCTGCATATCCCATTAAGCCAGCTAAAGGCAGCGTTGACATGATAGTAATAGGTGTGAAGAATCCAAGAAAAGCGATGGTTATCGCTACAATGTACAGAAGTTTAGGATAAGACAAGAGCTGACCGGTCAAATCTTCAGCCAGATTGCCGTCCGATGCTGCGCGGGTAACAATCAGACCGGCTGCGGTAGAGATAAGCAGTGCAGGAATCTGGCTGACCAGACCATCCCCGATCGTTAATACAGAGTAGGTCGAGAGCGCATCCTGAAAACCCATACCATGAACTGACATACCAATAATAAAACCGCCTACAAGGTTGATGATTAGGATGATGATACTGGCAATTGCGTCACCTTTGACAAATTTGCTGGCACCATCCATAGACCCGAAAAAGTCTGCCTCGCGTTCGATCTTGCGTCGACGTTCTCCCGCCTGTTGTTCATTAATCATACCGGCATTCAAGTCGGCATCGATACTCATCTGTTTCCCTGGCATCGCATCCAGTGTAAACCGTGCGCCTACCTCAGCTACGCGTTCTGAACCCTTTGTAATAACAATAAATTGCACAACCACGAGGATCAGAAACACAACAAAACCGATGGCGATCTGGCCACGGGCAATCCAACTGCCGAATGTAGCCACAACCTCACCGGCATGACCTTCCGAAAGAATCAGTTTGGTAGTGGAAAGGTTCAATGCAAGGCGAAACAAAGTTGTAATCAACAGCAGTGAGGGGAAAATCGAGAACTGCAGCGGGTCCTTTGTATTCATTGCCACTAATATAATGGTTAAGGCTATCGAAATATTGATAATTAGCAGTACATCCAGAAGCCAAGCCGGGATGGGCAGAATCATCATAAGCACTATACCGATAATACCCAGTAAAACTGTTAGATCTCTTGCTTTCAATGTCCTCAACCTCCCCCGACTTATCTCCTCTTACCTTTAAGCTTATATACGTAGGCTAGTACTTCTGCAACTGCCTGGAACAGATCCGCAGGCACTACATCACCAATCTCCGCTCTTTGAAACAACGCCCTCGCGAGCGGTTTGTTCTCCATAGTCATAACCCCATGCTCCTTGGCCAACTCCCGGATGCGGAGCGCTACATGATCCTGGCCTTTTGCAATAATCTGTGGTGCTTCCATTTGAGAACCGTCGTATTTCAAAGCGACTGCAAAGTGTGTAGGATTGGTAATAATAACATCCGCCTTGGGTATCTCTTGCATCATACGCTGCATAGCCATTCTTCGCTGACGCTCCCTGATCTTACCTTTGATAATGGGGTCGCCTTCCATTTTTTTGTACTCATCCTTGATGTCCTGTTTGGACATTTTGAGGCTTTTTTCGTGCTCATATTTCTGATAGATGTAATCAAGAGCCGCCATGATTAACAAAGCCGCTCCAATTTTGATGCCGAGACTCATGGTGAGCTTAGCAGCAAACCGAAAAGCCCCTTCGGCATTCACATGAGACAATGCTGCAAAGCTTTCTTTCTGTCGCCAAAGCGTGCTATATACCAGATAGGCGATCAACACTAGTTTGAAAATCGATTTTAGAAACTCCACAAAAGAACGCATGGAGAAAATATTCTTGAATCCTTTGATCGGGTTAATTTTACTGAACTTTGGCGTGAGCCCTTCACTGGTTGCCATAAAACCCACCTGAGCCAAGTTAGCCACTAGGGCCAGCACAAAGGTAATTAAGAACAGCGGGGCCAGAAGAATAAGCATCTGCAAGCCATAGCTTTTAAACATCTCGGATACATTTTCCGGAGTCACTTGCATCAACATACGGTTCTGAAATACATCCGTATATAATGTAATTATCCGTTCTTTTATGAAGCTGCCAAACATCCTTAAGGTTAACAAAGCAGATAGCAATACCACAGCACCAGACAGTTCAGCACTTTTGGCTACCTGACCTTTTTTACGGGCGTCCTGCCGCTTCTTCGGGGTAGCCTTTTCTGTCTTGTCTCCCCCAAAATGCTGAAGATTAAGCCTATAACGTCTTGTCTTCGGCATCGCTCTCCCCCTTACAGCCACCTAAGGACTTTTCCCTATCAAGCCCAGCAAATTGTGCATAGACTCAAACATTATGTCAAATAAATTCTGGAACAATGCTGCCAGACTAGGCATCAATAGCAAAAGCAAAACAAGTCCAATAATGATCTTGAGCGGAACCCCGATGACAAATACGTTATACTGTGGAGCCGTTCTGGCCAAAAATGCTAGTCCAATATCCGTAAGAAAAAGTGCTGTAACCAGAGGAGCCGATATTTGAAAAGCCAGCATAAATGACTGTGAAAACGAACGGACCAGAAATTGTCCCAGGCTTCCGTCTATCATTTTAAACAGTAGACTATTATCTATTGGAACCCACTTATAACTGTATACAATCGCATCCAGCATATAATGGTGTCCGTTCATACTCAGAAACAGCAACAGGGCAATCATATACTTGAAGTTCCCGATGACAGGAGCTGAAGTCCCGGTCATTGGATCAATAACATTGGCAATACCAAATCCAATCTGGATATCGATGAATGAACCGGCCGTCTGTATGGCCATAAACATCAGATAAGCAATGAAACCGAGCAGCAAGCCAATTAAGGCTTCGCGGGCAATCAACAAAATATATGACAGATCCTGTGGAACAGTGATGTTCGTCCCTCCTGAGCTGAAAACAACCATCGCCACAAAAAAGGATAATCCAATTTTGAAGGTGGTTGGCACTCCCTGTGAAGAAAAAACCGGTACCACAACAAAAAAAGCGGAAATTCGACAAAAAATCAACAAAAAGACGGGGAAACTTTGCAACAAGTTATCCATATCCATCCTTTTAACCGATGTACATATGGAGATTGCCCAAAATTTGTGATGTAAAGTCTACCAGCTTCGTAATAATCCACGGTCCGAACAACAGCAACGCGAGCATTACAGCAACAATTTTCGGTATAAACGCCAATGTCTGCTCCTGAATCTGCGTCGTGGCCTGGAATATACTGACAATCAGTCCTACCACCAGACCAAGAATCAGCATGGGAGCGCTTGTTTCGAGCACTAAATATACGGCTTGGCCGGCTAGACCAATAATAAATTCCGTATTCATCCCTTATGCCTCCTCTTGCATCTCAGGTGTTAAAACTTAACAACAGTGATTTAATGACTAAGTACCACCCGTCTACCAGTACAAAGAGCATTATTTTGAATGGTAATGAAATCATTACCGGCGGCAGCATCATCATCCCCATCGCCATCAGGGTGCTGGCTACCACAATATCTATAATCAGAAAAGGTATAAAAATCATAAATCCCATCGTAAAGGCTTTTTTCATTTCTCCGATGGCAAAAGCAGGCACGATCACTGTCAAAGGAATATCGCTGTATGTTGCAGGCTTAACTGAAGCCTTGTTACCGGTATAATTCATAAACAGCAACAAATCCTTGGTATTAGTCTGCTTGAACATAAATTCCTTCATGGGATCTGCCGCTTTGTTAAGCGCCTCGGTCTGCGTAAGCGTCCCCTTCATGTACGGCTGTAGCGCTGTCTCGTTCACTGTCGCCAACGTCGGAGACATTATGAAGAGTGTCAAGAACAAAGCTAGTCCTACAAGCACCTGATTGGGTGGCATCTGCTGTGTTCCAAGTGAGGTTCTCACAAAGCCTAGAACGATGACAATCCGGGTGAAACTGGTCATTAGTACAAGAAATGCCGGTGCCACGCTCAGAATCGTTACAAGAAGCAGAATAGAAATGGAACTGGTACCACTACTCGAGCCATTACTGCCTCCAACCTTAATATCAATATTAGGGATTGGATCTGCATGAACGGGGTGAATCAGTAGTGCACTGAATACAACCAATAGTAGTAAGGAAAAAATCAGTTTATTTTTCATAATCCCTCGACTCATCCTTGAGTTCATCATCACGAAGCAGCTCTTCCATTTTCCCTTTACGCTCTGGTGCCAGCGCAAGCTTGGATTGAAGTGTCTCGTAAAAGGAGGATGTTTCATTAAGTTCAATTTCCTGTGATGGTACTTCTCCACGGAATTTGGCTTTTATCTTGGCAATGAGTGGCAGAAGAATGTTATTCTGCCCTGAAGTTTGATCCTCAAATGCCGAAATGATTATCGCTACCTCAGCCGGGTCGGTGATTTTATCCAATATGGATATATTCTCACCGACCCCGATCAGATAGAGGCTGTCTCCAAGCTCAATAATCTGTATGGACTTGTTAGGCCCAAGGCCTAAAGCGCCTAGCGTACGGATGGAACGCCCACTCATCAGAGTCTGATTGCGGCGTCCCAGAAAACGGATAAGCAATACTATAAGCACAACAATAACCGCAAGGACAAAAATAACATTTAACAAATTCAGCAGATTGTTACCTGTTCCCAGATGCGGTTCTACAGTGACTGGCATAACTACTTATTACACACCCAGTGTTTTGTTGATTGCTTCAATAACACGGTCTGCCTGGAAAGGCTTCACAATAAAGTCCTTAGCACCCGCTTGGATTGCGTCAATAACCATAGCCTGCTGACCCATGGCAGAACACATGATGACTTTGGCGCTGGCATCTACTTTTTTAATTTCTTTAAGAGCGGCAATGCCGTCCATTTCAGGCATTGTGATATCCATCGTAATCAAATCGGGACGAAGCTCTTTAAATTTCTCAATAGCCTGTGACCCGTCCTGGGCTTCACCCACAACCTCAAATCCGTTTTTCGACAAAATGTCACGGATCATCATTCTCATAAATGCTGCATCGTCCACGATTAGAATTCGGTTAGCCATTTTTACAAAATCCTCCCTAAGTACGCTTTATTGTAATTTTTGAATTCGGTCCCACTGGCTGACGATATCCGTTACGCGAACACCGAAGTTTTCGTCTATAACTACGACTTCCCCTTTGGCAATCAGCTTGTTGTTAACAAGGATGTCTACAGGTTCACCAGCTAGCTTGTCCAACTCGATGATTGAGCCTTGCGACATTTCCAGAATATCTTTGATCTGCTTCTGGGTCCTTCCTAATTCTACGGTTACTCTCAGTGGTATGTCCATCAATAAATTTAAATTATTTTCGTCAATATTCCCAAAAGCGCCTGAGCTTAAGTTAGCAAACTGCACCGGTTGAACATTTACATTACGGTTAGGTGCGGGCTGCTGAGGCGGAGCCTGCTGATAAGGCATTCCTTGAGGCGGCATTCCATAAGCTGGCATCCCATAACCTGGCATTCCTGCAGGAGGATAATAATATCCTCCCTCCGGCATTCCCGGGTAGGCCGGCATACCTTGTGGCGGATATGGCGGTGGAACCGCTCCAGGCTGTGCTGGAGGCGTTTGCTGCACTGGAGGTGCTGCATGAGGTTCTGGGGTTGCTGACGGCTTAGGTGGAGCCTCTACAGCCGCTGCTGTCTCCTCTTCAGCTTGCGAAACATCTCCCAGAAGCATAGTCACCATATCTTTAGAGAACTGTACCGGAAGCAACTGCATAATGGTTGAATCAATAAGATCTCCAATCTTGAGCCGGAAGGATATCTGAATGAGTGTCTCATCCCCCGGAAGACTGCCAACGCCTTCTCCGCTAGACATATTCAAAATGTCGATTCCCGGAGGGGAAATATTCACAAAACGGTTAAATATAGTCGACATGGATGTAGCAGAAGAACCCATCATTTGGTTCATCGCTTCCTGAACCGCGCTGATGTGAATTTCATTCAACTCTTCATCCTTAGGATCCCCTTCACCACCAAGCATTAGATCAGCAATGACCTGTGCATCTCTGATTTTAATGACCAAAGAATTGATGCCCTGAAACCCGTCTACATATTGTACATGTACTGCTACATGAGGTTTTGGGAAGGCTTCTTCAAATTCTCCACGGGTGATAATGGATACTTCAGGGGTAGTGATATCAACTTTCTTACCCAGCAGGGTTGACAGAGCAGTTGCTGCACTCCCGAATGTGATATTCCCTATCTCACCAAGTGCGTCCTGTTCAAAGGGGGTCAAGTAATCATCCACCGACTTTTTCGAAGGTGCTGACGATCCTTCCGCCGACTGTCTGAGCAGAGCATCTATTTCTTCTTGGGACAAATAATCTTTACTCGTCAAAATCTTCAACTCCTTCGCTGACTATCTCGTCTATTTGTACAGCTACACGCTCTTTAATCATCCCAGGACTTCCGATGAATTTCAGCTTGTCCCCCACCTTGATTGACAGTCCTGAATCCACATTCCTGTTGAGAGAAATGACGTCGCCGACGTTGAGCCCGAGAAATTCAGCAATGGATAAACTCGATTCACCCAACTCCGCCACAATCGGCAGCTGCGCTCTCTGAACTCTCGCCCGGATGGCCTCAAGCTCAACTTCATCCCGCGCTTTTTTTTCAGAAACAAACCATTGGTGTACGGACAGTCTGGACATGATAGGTTCAAGAACAACGTGCGGTATACACAGGTTGATCATCCCAGTCGTATCGCCAATTTTAGTACTTAAGGAAATAAGTGCTATGGTCTCATTGGGTGATACGATTTGCATAAATTGAGGATTTGTCTCCAAAGCCTCCATACGGGGATTGATATCAAGCACTGTCTTCCAGGCTTCCTGCAGGCTTTCAAAGCATCTGCTGAAAATCCTTTCCATAATAGTTGTTTCAATTTCAGTCAAAGCATTGATTTTGGAAGGTGCTGTTCCAAATCCCCCAAGCAGTCTATCCAGCATGGCAAAGGCTATATTCGGATGCACTTCCATCACCATTCGGCCTTCGAGCGGTTCAGCTTCAAAAATATTTAAGATCGTCATTTTCGGAATAGAGCGGATAAACTCATCATAAGGGAGCTGCTCGACTTGAACGACATTGATCTGTACGAAGGTGCGCAATTGGGCCGAAAAGTACGTCGTAAGATAGCGGGCAAAGTTATCGTGTATCCGGGTTAAGCTTCGGATATGATCCTTTGAGAAACGAACAGCCCGTTTGAAATCGTAAGAGCGGATTTTTTTCTGGGTTTCTTCTTTTTTCAGTTCGTCAGCATTCATTTCACCGGATGAAAGCGCGGCAAGCAGAGCATCAATTTCGTTTTGTGATAGTACATCAACCAATTCAATCACCCCCCTATCAAGAATAATCCTTCAGCAGCTACATGGAAGCCAAAATGAATTTAGTGAATTCGATCTGGGTTATAGTGCCTTCGGTCAAATTCTTATTAATTATATTCACCAGCTTGCTGCTGAATTGATCTTTGCCGCTAGCCCCATTGAGTTCTTCGGGCTTGGTATCGGCAATCGCCTTGATAATAAGCGGCGTGATTTTAATGGCCTTTATCTTTTCGAATTCTTCCTTGGACTTCGCAGAATCCAATTGGAACGCGATGTCTACTGAAAGGATGTAATCGGGATCGGCAAGATTAGTTTTGATATCAGTGATTTGTGCAGTCAGTTCGACAATCTCATCAGCGCTGAGTTTTTTGGTCTCTACTTTCTGGACTGCCGTATTCACGTCGTTCGAATCACTCGGAAAGATCTTATCCATTAGTAAAAATGCAGCTACTACAATAAGAGTTATTGCTAATAAAATTGTAACGAGCCACGGCAGCATCTTTTTCATGAAAGCTCCTCCATTGACTGGACTTTAATGGTGGCAGCGTATGTGCCAATGTCCCTGTTATATTCACGGATCTTACGGATGACTTCATCGGCCTTTTCCAGCACAATCAGTCTTTTTCCAGTTACGAGCGTAATGTACGTATCCGGACTTTCTTCTACCATTTCAACCAATAAAGCATTTAAAAACATAGATGTACCATTCAATCTGGTTACCGAAATCATAACAGGCCTCCTAACAAAAAATAGGGGGAGGAGTTCCTCCCCCACGACTTCGCAATAACCTTTACACCAGAAGGCGAAACGTTACCATTATACAGCTAGTTTCTGATTATGGCTCCTCAAATTACCGCTTGAGGTTAACGACTTCCTGAAGCACTTCATCGGAGGTCGTAATGATGCGGGAGTTGGCCTGGAACCCGCGCTGGGAAACAATCATTTCTGTAAACTCACTGGTCAGATCCACATTTGACATCTCCAGTTGACCAGCTACAATTGCTCCTGTCCCTTCTTCAGTATTGTTGGCTGTTACGGGAGTGAGGGCTCCATCAGCGTTGGCGTTCAGCGTCATCCGGTAAAGATTGCCCCCGATCTTTTCCAAACCCTGTGGATTGCTCACCTTGGCCACACCGATTTTCGTATCAGAATCAATGGTTCCGTCTGCTAACGTCTGAAGAATTGTTCCGTCAGTAGAGATGGAGAATCCAGTAGCTCCCTCATTCAATTGAATTGGATCACCATCTGAATTCAGCACATGAAGGCCATCCGAAGTTAGTAAATTCCGGCTGGAATCCACATGGAAATCACCAGCACGGGTCAGGAAAGGTGTCGCCTGATCTTCAGAGAGCTTCACCAGGAAGAAACCATCACCATCAATACGCAGGTCTGTCGGATTATTGGTTGTCATGGCACTACCAGCCAAATGCAAGGTATCGATCGAGCCAATACTAACCCCAAGCCCGATCTGCTTGGCATTCACCCCACCCTGACCTCCATCAACAGGTGCTGTTACTCCAGATACCGTCTGGCTCATGATGTCTTTGAACATTACACGGCCTGATTTGAACCCAATGGTGTTAACGTTAGCAATGTTATTCCCGATAACGTCAAGCTTAGCCTGGAAACCGCGCATTCCTGAAACCCCTGAGTACATAGATCTTAACATTAATAAATTCCTCCCGGATTATGGAGTTCTAGAACTCCGTATTTGTATTGAAATTGGTCATTGAGCTGTGGTCGCGTCAGTCGGTCGGCGGCCAATCCGGCTCTCCAGTAAGGACCAGCCGGTTCAAGAAATAATCACTGCACTATCAATTTGAGTGAATACATTGTCCTTCATGGAACTTCCATCCATAGCAGTTACTACTGTCCGGTTTGCTACACTTACAATTAAAGCCATATCGTTCATTAAAATAAGTGATTCTTTGCTGCCTTTGGCTGCGGCCTTATCCACTGCAGAAGAGATCTGATCCAATTGACTGCGACCTAGTTCTATTCCTCTTTGCTCCAAACGTTTGGCTGCATGATTGCTGAACTTCAGCATGTTCTTTTGCAGCACACTTTCAAATGAAACATCCGAATTCACAGTGTTCTTAGCGTTAGCTGACCTTTGAAGTGCCGATGGATGAACACTGGCAGGATACAACTGACCTATTGTAAGTCTGTCGCTCATGATACCGCCCCACCATCAGCAGCACCTGTAATATCAGCCGTATTTCCTGCTGTCGTTGCAGGGTTCTTAATTTGCAGAACCTCAGTCAATGCAACTCGATCTTTACCTACAACAGCGTACTGTACCCCACCGCTGACTACTATAGATTCTACGTTTCCTGATTTCGCCTGCTCAGTCGTTTTATCCGTCCAGGTTATTTCTTTGCCAATCAGACCCGATACCGCACCAAGCGACTGATTCATTGCAGTCATTTGTGTTGAAATATTCATTAGCTGTTCTACAGAGGAGAACTGGGCCATCTGGGCAATAAACTCCTTATCCTCCATTGGCTGCATTGGGTCCTGATTCTGAAGCTGGGTAATAAGTATCTTCAGAAATTGATCCTTGCCGAGTGTTGATTCACCTGTAGTTTTTTTGGAACTGTCAGGTACTGAATAATTCCATTGATCCTGTGTAGATATAGGATTAGTTGATGCCATTTTTTTCACCTCGCTTGTCCTATGTTATGCCTTGGCTGAGAAACCTCCGTCTTCAGAGCTGTTAACCTGTTGAGTGTTTGCAACCCATTCTTTCCATTCACCATTCAACTCAGCTGCGAGCACTGCATCACCAATCTCCTCAATGCGTTCTCGGGAACGTCTTTCTTGTTGCTGAGCGCCTGAACCTCCACGACCCTGTTGACTGCCACTGTATTGGGACTGCAACGGTGTGTTATTCTGAGTAACTTCCAGCTTCTCTACTTGAAGCCCTTGAGATTGCAATGCGGATCTTAACTGGCTCATCTGTTGTTCTAGAATATCTTTGGTTCCCGAATTCAGTGTAGAAAACTGGGCTACCAGATGGCCGTTTTGCATGGTAATCTTCACATCCACTTGTCCGAGATTCTCGGGGAACAAAGTTATCGAAGCCTCAGCTACGCCGCCCTTTTTGATAATCTCGAGTTTGCCAGTAATAAATGAAGACATTTCCTGAGCGAAACGATGAACTGGAACAGGCTGTAGTTCTGCCTTAAGCGGTGTGGTGATTCCGTTCTGCAAGGAAAGTTGACCGGCAGTTATGATTTCATTATTTGCTTCAGATGGCTTAGCACTAGAAATAGTCTCTGTAATCACTTCGCCTTTAGAGGCTTCCACCAACCCGGCTACTTTGGTCTGAGGCATGGCAATGACATCGGAAGCATCCTCCGATACCGTGACAGCAGGAACAGCAGCAGCGTTCTCAGCTTTGACTGTAGCCGTTTGAGTTGTACGCAGGTCTGTAAGAACAGGAGCTTTCACTTTTGCACCTGCTACGGAGTCCGTTTCAGACAATGCTGTCAAAACAACCGGTGAGGTCTCTGAGCTTACTCCTGTTTTAGCTTTAGCTTTATTATCAGAAACCTGAGTTTCTGCCAGGATTGCTGTGAAATTGTTCAACATCGCAATGCCATCGGAGGCTGATTTCTCATCTCCTGCTGCAGCAGATTGCTGAATCATACTAACCAGGGTATTAAGCTCATCTTGAACAGCAAACCGCAAAGTCTCCGGATTCTGTGCAAGTGGGGACAAAGCTGCTGCAGAACTGCTTCCAGTATCTGATTCGACGTCTCCTGCAGTACCTCCAGACAACAATGCCGATACCTGAATCAACCATCCTTGCAACGCTGCCATCAAGGCAGGATCGCTGCTGATACTGTCATCCAGCTTCTCCACGTCTTCCGCAAGTCCTTGCAGCTGTTCGGCACCTTTGACTGTACCTTCTGCGCCTGGTTCACCACCAGCTGCTTGTACGGCGTTCATAAGACCTTGCAGCAAGGAAGCTAAGTTGCCTAGAGCTGCAGGAACTGTTGTTTCTTGGGTCTGTGCCCCTCCCATGCTCTGAACAAGTGTTTGAGCAAAAGGTTGAACGGGCGTTGTACCACTAGCTGCCGTTGATTTTCCACTAGCCGCGGCAGTAGTACCGCCACTCATTGATTGAACGACCAAACTCATTCTTTTTCACCTCCTTTCAAGTGGATTATTTGCCGCCCATCAGCCGGTTTACAACTTTAGCTGTCTGATCGCTGTCTTTCTTGGTCATCTCCCCAAGAATGGATGAGCGTACACTATCGCTAACTGTATTAAGAATCGTGATCACTTTATCAGGACTGATCTTGTACATTGACACTAGCAGAGAAGCAGCATCTGCAGCAGGCATTGTAGTAAAGGTCTGGCTCAATTTCTCTTTATCCAGATTAGCTGTTGTTGTGGTTGTTGTTGTAGACGCCGCAGCCTGCTTCAGTCTGGATTGAAGGGCCGCAATAGCCATATCGGTTGAGTTCGTTGTTTCTTTTAGCTTAACCGATACATCTGCTGCTTTTTTGGGATCCATTTTTTCTAAAATTGCTGTTTTACTCGCATTATTCATCACACTGAAAATTTGCACCATTTCATCCGTGGTTAAGTTCTCCATAATCGGAGCTGCCTTGGATGCTTTCATTCCTGCATACAGCTTTGCCAGTTCAGTCACCTGCTTCACATAAGGATCTGCAGATTCTCCTGTACTAGCTGCAGCAGCCGCAGCTTCCTCTTTCATTCCGTCGATCTGTTTTTGCAACGCTTCTGTCTTGGCCATCTGATCTGTCTTGTCTTCATTAGCTTTCTTAACCTGTTCCGCCTGAGCCGCCAGCTGGCTTTTCAGTTCCTTAATTGTGGTTTCCGAGCTCGCAGCCTGTTCTTTAATTTGCTTCTGCGGATCCGTTTCTGCATTCTCACCAGTCGCTGGATCTGGATCTGGAACCCATTTCTCCACCACAGGGATTTTGTTTGCAATCGAAAACACATTTTGGCGGATATCCATATTAAACAGCGTCAACAATACACCAAGCAGTACTAGTGTAAAAATGATCGGTATCATTAAAAATAAAAACCGTTCAAATTTACTGGCAGACCCTTCATTATCAAATTCCATTTCGTTATTAGCCACTAGCGGAAACCTCCTGGGTTAGAGGGATTTCATCGCGAAGCGGACGGTAGCCATCTCATCCAGTTCGTTTTGTTCCCGTAAAATCATGTTATGCTGAAAAGCTGTCAGTGCTTTGTCCTTGGCCTTCAACCATACCTTTTCATCCAGAACCTTTGTACTCAGGTGGTCCTGTTTATGCCGAACTTCGACATGTGCACGACTGACATCCGAATGCTTCCGGGCAATGCATTGATCCAAGTAATCTACATAATCCTGCATTTCTCGGAGTTTAGACAACGGTGTTCTCTGTTCAGCCGCGTGCTGCAGTGACTGCATTAGCTCAAGCCGCTGCTGAATCAAGTCTTCAAGACTTTTCTCATGGGCCTGCAGTTCTCCGATTGCACTTGAGAGCAACCACTCTGCCTGTGTTTTTTCATTTCCTTTCAAGTCCACCACTTTTTGAAAAGTATAATGGAATCTCACGATCTATCAACTCCTTGAGAACTGAGAAATTAAAGACTCTTGGACCTCGGCTAGCGTAACCTTCTCATTCACCTTTTGCTTGGTGAAATCCCAAATGCTATCAATATAATGGATCGACTCGTCAATCTGCGCATTGGAGCCTCTTTGATAGGCACCAATATTAATCAAATCCTCAGAATCTTTATATACCGCCATAAGCCTTTTCACATTCTCGGCTGCAGCAATCTGTTCCTCTGGAGCAATATCATTCATCACACGACTGATGCTGGAAAGTACATCAATGGCCGGGAAATGTCCCTTATTGGCAATATTCCGGTTCAGCACAATGTGACCATCCAGAATCCCTCTAACAGCGTCGGCAATGGGCTCGTTCATATCATCACCGTCTACAAGAACAGTATAAAAAGCGGTGATTGATCCTGAAGGCCCCGTTCCGGCTCTTTCAAGCAGCTTCGGCAAGCTTGCGAATACTGAAGGTGTGTAGCCCCGCATCGCAGGAGGTTCACCTACTGCTAGTCCTACCTCACGCTGTGCCATAGCATATCTTGTGACTGAATCCATCATCAGCATGACATTCAAGCCGCGGTCACGAAAATATTCGGCAATCGTGGTAGCAATTAATGCTCCCTTGATGCGGATGAGTGCAGGTTGGTCAGATGTTGCTACAACAACGACTGAGCGTTGCAGACCTTCCGGACCGAGATCGCGTTCGATGAAATCAAGCACTTCTCTGCCCCGTTCTCCGATCAAGGCAATCACATTCACATCTGCTGATGTATTGCGTGCAATCATACCCATGAGCGTGCTCTTACCGACCCCTGACCCTGCAAAGATACCCACACGCTGGCCTTTTCCTATTGTAAGCAATCCGTCGATCGCCCTAACTCCAATACTGATTGGTTCTTGAACCCGTGGGCGGTTGAGCGGATTGGATGGAATATTGAATGTTGAGCTGTGCGGCATTCTTGCCGGAATAAGAGAGCCATCAAGCGGTTGTCCCAGACCGTCAAGCACCTTGCCAAGCAGTTCAGAACCCACTTGTACACTTAGCGGTTTGCCAGTACCCACCACATCACAGCCAGGTCCGATTGCTTGCAGCTCACCAAGCGGCATCAGCAGAACCTTATTGTCGCGAAAACCAACAACTTCAGCCTGCAGCGGCTTATTGCCTTTAGCAGGGTAGATGTAACATACATCCCCTATGCTGGCATCCGGCCCTTCCGACTCAACCATCAGACCTATCACCTGGGTGACTTTCCCGTTGATTCTGACAGGGTCAAAATTCCGCAATTGCTCCTTATACCGTCCACTGTCAAGCATCCTCTTCCCCATTTCTGTTCTCATCGGTGTCCAGTGCTATTCGAATCAGTTCTTTCTTAATTTCGGCAAGTTGTGTATCTATTCGAGCATCAATACTGCCAAATGATGAACGGATAACACATCCATGATCCCTAACCGTTGAATCAGGGAGGATCTGCAGTTCCGCTTGCGAATCAACCGCCATCGCCAGTTCTTCCCGAGCTGCATTGACAAAGGAAAACTGTGAAGGTGACACACATAATGAGATCAAGCCCTGCTCACGTTTGCGCGCAAGATTCTTACGGATCAGATCCATTGCGAACTGCGGCTCCACTGTCAATTGCTTGTCCACAATTTTCTCAGCAATATCACAACTGAGTTCTACAAGAAAGGGCTCAGCCTCTTGAATAATTACTTCTTTGGCCCGATAAGCATCCTGAAGGACCTGCCGTGCTTCCTCCATCATCTCGGACAGCTTCCGCGACATTTCTTCCTCAGCCTTTGCGAGCCCTTCCTGATAACCCTGCTCATAAGCCTCTGATTTGACTGCCTCTACAAGATGCTCATCTTGTTCCCTGCGCTGACGCCACCATTCTTCAGCTTCCGTCCTTGCCGACTCCACAATATTCTCCGCTTCCTGCGCTGCGTTCCTGACCTGTCCTTCGGCAAACTCCTGTGCATCCTTCAGCATTTGCTTACGGGCCTGTTCTGCTGTTTCCCTAGCGGAGTCCTGAGTATGCAACTCACCTGTCGCTTCATCAGAAACAGTAGGCACCCCATCCAGACCTGCATGCTGCCTGGCTTGTTCCAACCGCTTCAGTACATCAACCGGAACATATTGTGAATGCTTGATCAGCCTAGACAATGATGTCATCTCCTCCACCACGGGCGATGATTATTTCACCTGATTCTTCGAGCCTACGAATTGTTCCTACGATACGTGTCTGAGCTTCCTCGACATCACGCAGCCGCACTGGCCCCATATATTCCATTTCCTCTCGGAAGGTTTCGGCCATCCGCTTGGACATGTTCCGGAAAATAACATCCCGTACTTCCTCGCTGGCCACCTTGAGAGCCAATTGCAAATCGGCATTCTCGATATCGCGGATAATACGCTGAATCGAGCGATTGTCCACATTGACGATATCCTCGAATACGAACATCCGTTTTTTGATTTCTTCGGCAAGCTCCGGATCCTGAATTTCCAAGGAATCCAGAATCGTGCGTTCCGTCCCGCGGTCAACACCGTTGAGGATTTGCACAATCGATTCAATACCACCAGCATTGGTATAGTCCTGTGTTACTGTAGCGGACAGCTTTTGCTCCAGTACCCGCTCAATTTGTGTAACAACCTCCGGAGAGGTACTGTCCATAATCGCAATTCTTCTGGCCACTTCAGCTTGCTTCTCTTGTGGAAGCGAAGACAGAATGGATGCCGCTTGTTCAAATTGCAGATAGGACAATACAAGCGCTATGGTCTGTACATTTTCATTCTGAATAAAGTTCAGTATCTGGTTAGGATCAGCCTTACGGGCAAAATCGAACGGCCGTACCTGAAGAGTTGCCGTCAGACGGTTGATAACTTCCAACGCCTTAGTTGAACCCAGAGCTTTCTCCAAAATCTCTTTGGCGTAATTGATACCGCCTTGCGATATATATTCCTGCGCGAGACAAATCTGATGGAATTCTCCCATGATTGACTCTTTTTCTGAACTATCGACCTTACGGACATTGGCGATTTCCAGAGTCAGCTGTTCGATTTCTTCATCTCTCAAATGTTTGAATATTTGCGCCGATACCTCGGGGCCTAGTGTGATAAGCAGGATGGCCGCCTTCTGACGGCCGCTAAGCACCTGCTGAGCGGCTTTTGCCATTATTTCACCTCTGTTCGTCTGCTAGCCATGTGCGCAGCAGATTTACGAATTCATCCGGTTTCTTCTTCGCCAGACTTTCAAGCTGTTTACGAACCTGACTTTCGTTCGTCACACTCTCCATATTAATCGACGGGAATTCGGTCGGCATCTGGAGCGGAATATCTTCTTCCACTTCTTCTTCCGCCTTCTTCTTGCGGCTGCGGTAGATTAGGTAACCGCCTCCTGCACCCACCAGCAAAGCAGCGGCTGCAATAGCCCAAATCATCCAAGTTGCAAGCCCGCCCAAAGTTGTGCTAGTCTCCGTATTTCCGAATTGCTGGGAATATACCGAAACTTTTTTCGCTAAATCCGCGTCTGTATATGTGACACCCGAGTCAGCCAAGGATGCTCGTACGATATTCACCAAAATGTTCTGTATTGCCGATGATGTAGCGGAATCCAAAGTTTTTTCTCCGTTAGGTGGTTCAACCGCAACATTTATGGTTAAGTCTTTAACAGAATATGGACTCGCAATAATATCCTTAGTGATATGGTTCACTTCAAAGTTCCTTGTCTCCGAAGACTCCTCAGAAGAAGAAGTTCCTGAACCTGTATCCGCTGGATAACCTGCAACATCCTGCGAGCCCGTGCCCGCAACCCCTCCGGTAGTGTTTCCCTGGCCCGAATAGGAATTGCTGATAATCTGCGAGCTGATCTCAATCCCTTTCATATTCTCCGTATCTACCGGTGTAACGAGTTTCTCCTGTCTGTTCTCCTTATCAAAGTTCAACTGAGAGAACACCAGAACGTCAACTTTATCCGGTCCAGTGAGAGTACTAAGGAATTGCTTTACATTCTTTTTAACTTCCTCTTCAAATTTCTTTTTGAGAGTAAAATTTTCTTCCACCTGACTGGAAACTCCAGCTTGTCCGCCTCTGGCCGTTGGCATTAATTCGACTTCATTATTGGCAATCGTAATGTTGTCAACCGGCAGGTTAGGCACAGCAGTCTTCACAAGATTGAAGTAACCATCGATATTTTCCTGTGAAGGTCTAAATCCAGGGTCAAAGCTAAGCACTACTGAAGCCGAAGCCTGTTCTTGATCCTCCTGGGAGGCAAAAACAGTTTCCTTAGGCAGATTGATCAGGACTTTCGCATCCTTGATTCCCTGCATTCTTCTCATTAGCTGCTCTACTTCACCATTCAAAGCATTGTTGTACTTCACATTAAATTCGCTGTCCGTTGTACCAATCATCGATGAAGATTCATCAAAGACCTTATATCCGATGGAACCCCCCTGCACGATCCCCTGTGAACCAATGTCCACTTTGATCCGGGCGGCATCTGTACTTGGGACGGAGATGCTTTTACCATCAGGACTCAGGCGATAGGAAATTCCAGCTGTGTCCAGGTAATTCATTACTCCGGCTGAATCGGTACTATCCAAATCTTGAAACGCTACTTCGTATTCTGTTTTCGATAATTGCATCGATAAAACTACGATTATGATGATTATGATAAACAGAGTTGAGAAAAATAATATTTTCTGTTTACCGCTGAATCCATTCCAATACTGGGTAACTTTTTCCCGGTACTGGGCAAATCTTTCATTCACAGTGTCACCCCATCCGAAACTAAGCTAAGATTAATTAGATTTGAGTTCTCATAATTTCTTGATAGGCTTCGATCACTTTGTTCCGGACTTGTGTAGTCAACTGCAAACTCAGCAATGCCTGTTGGGAAGATATCATAGCTTCATCAATATTGACCTCACCCAGGACAAATTTATTACTCATATCTTTTGCCTGTTGTTCTTGATCCGCCACCTGATTCAGAGCATCCTGCAAGTAGGAACTAAAGCTTTGGCCTGAATCTGCAACGGGTGATGACTCAGCGGAAGGGGTTTTCATGGCTAATGGCTTAATCGCCTGCGCCCCTATACTCAAATTCTGTATCAACTGTTTACCTCCCGGTATGATTATATTTTACCGCCCGATTTCGAGCGCCTTGCTTACCATTGATTTGGATGCATTGAGCATCGTGACATTAGCTTCATAAGATCGAGATGCTGACAGCATATCCACCATTTCTTTGGTGATATCCACATTTGGCATGTATACATATCCATTAGAATCCGCATCCGGATGACTTGGGTTATAGACAGGCTTCAGCGGTGATGAATCTTCGATGATTGATTGTACTTTAACCCCTTGGCTCCCACCACTGCTCATCTTCGACTGCAGAATATTGGAGAAGCTGTCATTCTGAGCTGCTTCCAGTACAACCATCTTTCGCCGATATGGCACAGCTTTACCATCGACTACAGAGGCTCTCGTTGTCTCAGCATTGGCAATGTTAGAGGAAACCACATCCATTCTCAGCCGCTGGGCGGTTAACGCTGATGCACTGATTCCAAAGCTGCTACCAAAGTTCATTTCTCATTATCTCCCTTCAACCGCTGTGCGCATCATGGTTATTTGGCTGTTCAACTGCTCTACATATGCATTGTATCTGAGCTGGTTCTCAGCACTTAGTGCCTGCTCACGATCCATATCCACATTATTGTCGTTATTGTTCATTGAAGTTGTTTCATCCGTACTAACTACTGCTGTTGGTACTAAAGTACCTGTTCCGAATTGGAAGTGCCGGGAATCTGTCACCTTCGCATTTAGTGTTGACTTCAGTCCACTCTCCTGTTGCTGTAAAAAGCTCTCAAAGTTCACATCAGAGCGTTTGAAATTTGGAGTGTCAACGTTGGCTACATTATTAGCCAGAACACTTTGTCGTTTGGTGGCGGCATCTAGGCCTCCCTGCAATCTTTGAAAACTGACACTGTTCAATAAACCCAATGGAAATCCCCCTTCCAAAGCTTTGTAATGAATAGAATTCCACAAACCTCTTACGAATTCCTGCCTGATTCGACATAAAAACCTAATTTTCTTCCACTACTGCCGAATATAGGTCGAAAGTTGTCGATGGACAAAAATAATGTCAATTCCACATACATTGATTCTCTTAGAATTTGTATATTATTACAATAAGAAATAAGCCCTATCTTTTCTGAAAAGAGAGGGCTTAAAGCATATTTTTTCTATTATTTTACTTTTAAACACCAATATCTATCTCTATTTTACATATAATTACACTAAATTCGTCTTATAGACGACTTTTTTGCAAACATCTAATTCCAAATACCTAAATTTGAATCGTTCCGAATTAAAGGGTCCTAAAGGATATATTGACTCAAGTCCCGATCCTGTGCGATTCCTGACAATTTCTCGCGAACGTACTCCGGAGTAATGACCATGGTATCCAGAGTAAGCTCGGGAGCTTCAAAAGATAGGTCTTCCAGCAGTTTCTCTAAAATAGTATGCAATCTACGCGCACCTATGTTTTCCATATTTTGGTTAACCGATGCAGCAATCTTTGCAATTTCATAAATTGCTTCTTTTTGGAACTGAACTTCGATATTTTCCGTTTGCAGCAGATTGACATATTGCTTCGTGAGGGCGTTCTCCGGTTCAGTCAGAATAGAGACAAAATCCTCAAGAGTCAGGCTGCTCAGTTCTACCCGGATCGGAAACCGGCCTTGCAGTTCAGGAATAAGATCCGAAGGTTTGGCTACATGAAAAGCTCCAGCGGCCATAAAGAGGACATAGTCTGTTTTTACTGGACCATATTTGGTCATTACCGTAGATCCTTCAACGATTGGCAATATATCGCGCTGTACACCTTCCCTGGACACATCGGGGCCAGAGCCTTTGCCCTGACTGGCGACTTTGTCGATCTCGTCGATAAAAATAATTCCGGACTGCTCGGCACGAGCTACCGATTCCTGAATGACATCATCCATATCAATCAGCTTCGCAGCTTCATCCTGGATCAGAACTTTCCGGGCTTCGCGGATCGGCAGTTTGCGTTTCTTAGTCCGTTTAGGCAAAAGACTGCCGAACATTTCCTGCATATTCATCCCCATCTGGTCATTTCCCTGTCCAGCGAACATGTCGAGCATATTAGGAGTCGTATCCTCTACATCCACCTCAATGATGTCATCCTCCAGCTGCCCTGCCAGCAATTTGAACTTGATACCGCGGCGGCGTTCACTAAGACTTCCATCATCTGCTTCCTCTTTGGTATCCTCGCTCCCACCGCTATTCCCGCCAAAAATCATCTCAAACGGATTCCGTTGCGATTTGTTTTTTGATCCGCCTGGCACAAGAATGGACACAATCCGGTCATTGGCCATTTCTTCAGCACGATCCTTGACCTTTTCAGTCCGTTCCAGCTTTACCATACGAATTGAGGTCTCAACTAAATCACGGACCATTGACTCTACGTCACGTCCTACATAACCAACCTCTGTAAACTTGGTGGCCTCAACTTTGATAAATGGGGCATTAACCAGTTTGGCCAGACGCCGTGCAATCTCGGTCTTGCCGACACCTGTAGGTCCGATCATAAGAATATTCTTCGGGACAACCTCATCCCTCAGTTCTTCAGACAGCAGTGAACGGCGATACCGGTTACGGAGCGCAACTGCCACCGACTTCTTAGCTTGCTTCTGTCCAACAATATACTTATCAAGTTCTGCTACGATTTGCCGGGGTGTAAGCGATTGATTCACCATTGTGACTTCCTCCCTTTTCTGTGGCACCGTGCCTACAGTTCTTCGACAATAATATTAGAATTGGTATACACACATATCTCGGAAGCAATGGTCAGTGCTTCTTTGGCTATTTCCGAAGCGCTTAGCTGTGAAGCGTGCCGCTTCAAGGCACGTCCTGAAGCAAGCGCGAAATTACCACCTGAACCAATAGCAAGCACATCATCATCCGGTTCTATAATTTCACCATTACCGGATATCAGCAACATGCCCTCTTTATCCATCACAATCATGAGAGCTTCCAGTTTCCGCAATATGCGGTCCTGGCGCCAATCCTTGGCCAGTTCCACTGCCGCCCGCTGCAAGTTACCATGATGCTCTTCCAGCTTACCCTCAAACTTCTCGAATAATGTAATTGCGTCAGCCACCGATCCCGCAAAACCGGCGATTACCTGCCCTCTATATAAACGACGTACCTTTCTGGCCGTTGTCTTCATAATCACACTTTCGCCAAATGTAACCTGTCCATCTCCGGCAATTGCTGCATGGCCATTATGTCTCACTGCACAAATTGTAGTTGCATGAAAGCTAGGTAACATAATTTAAGCAACCTCCTAAAAAGTTTTGTAAGCGACACTGCCTAGAATCACCTACACACAAAACTTGCTTCGAAAGCACAATCTAAGTTTTGTGAGCGCTACTTTCATATCAATCTATTGCGAAGCCTGATCTGCAATCTCCGGCTTTTTATAAGGAAGACCCGTTTGATCAGCGTAAGCGGCAAGACTGTCCAAGGCGCGATGAGCGAGAAACTCATTTTTTTCCTTTTTGCTGCGGATTCTCTGCTCCAGCTTAGGTAATAGACCAAAGTTGGCATTCATCGGCTGGAAATGTTCCGGATCAGCAGACGTGATGTAAGCAGGCATACTGCCCAGTACCGTCTCCTGAGGGAAGATTAATCCTTCTTCACCTAGAGCAGCTCTAGCTGCATTCAGACCAGCTATTAAGCCCGATGCTGCGGACTCCACATAACCTTCTACCCCCGTCATTTGACCGGCAAAGAACAGTCTCTCTCTGCCTTTCATTTGATAGGTCGGATGCAAAAGCTTCGGTGAATTAATAAATGTATTGCGGTGCATTACACCATAGCGGACATACTCGGCATTCTCCAGGCCTGGAATCAGTGAGAATACCCGCTTCTGTTCGCCCCATTTCAAGTGTGTCTGGAAGCCAACCAGATTATAGAGCGTTCCGGCAGCGTTATCCTGTCGCAACTGTACAACCGCATAAGGCAGTTTACCAGTATGAGGATTCAAGAGTCCCACAGGCTTCATAGGTCCGAATAAGGCGGTCTGCTTGCCACGTTTCATCATGATCTCAATCGGCATGCAGCCTTCAAAATAAATCTCTTTCTCAAAATCTTTGATCGCTGCAGTCTCTGCTGAGATTAGCGCATCATAAAAACGGTCAAACTCCTCTTCTGTCATCGGACAGTTAAGGTAGGCTGCCTCACCTTTATCATATCTGGAGGCCAGGTATACCTTACTCATATCGATGGTGTCTTTCTCTACGATCGGAGCAGCGGCATCATAGAAGTAAAAATACTCTTCGCCAAGCAGGCCTTTGATCTCGGCTGATAATGCCGGGGAAGTTAGCGGGCCCGTCGCAATCACAACAATCCCTTCCTCCGGTATATGCGTAAGTTCTTCATTTATGACTTCTACAAGGGGATGATTGTGCAGCATGGCAGTAATCTCACCGGAGAATCCGTCACGGTCAACAGCAAGCGCACCGCCTGCAGGAACCGCATGACGGTCAGCCGCTCCCAGTACCAGTGAATCCAGACGCCGCATTTCTTCCTTAAGCACTCCCACCGCATTGCCAAGTCCATTGGCACGTAGTGAATTGCTGCATACCAGCTCCGCAAATTGATCGGTATGATGTGCAGGAGTCTTTACAACCGGTCTCATTTCATACAATCTGACAGGTACTCCCCGCGAAGCTATCTGCCAGGCAGCCTCACTTCCTGCAAGTCCTGCCCCTATAACTGTTACCTTAGCTATATCTGTCAATTCCCTTTCCTCCTGTAAAGACATTTATTCTGCCAGTTCTTCGCCCTCAAGTACAGCCTCGGTATGATCGCAAGAGGTGCACTGTAACTTCGTTCCCTGCTTGTTACGCTTCTCAATCATCCAGGAACCGCAGTCAGGACATGGCTTAGTGGATGGTCTATCCCACGATACAAAATCACAACCAGGGTAATGATCGCAGCCATAGAAGACACGGCCCTTTTTACTTCGGCGCTCAACAACCTTGCCTTCATGGCATTTTGGACAACTCACCCCAATATCCTTGACAATTGGTTTGGTATTCCGGCAATCCGGGAAACCGGAGCAAGCCAGGAATTTACCGAACCGTCCGAGCTTATACACCATCGCCTTACCGCACTTCTCACACAGCTCATCCGATACTTCATCTTCTATTTCTATTTCCTTCATTTCTTCTTCAGCAAATGTCAGTCGCTTCTCAAAGGACGTGTAGAATTCGGCTAATACTTTAACCCAATCCTCCGCGCCTTCTTCCACATGGTCAAGGTCACCTTCCATATGCGCCGTGAACTCTACATCCAGAATCTCCGGGAAAAACTGTTCCATCTGCTCGATGATTAATTCTCCAAGCTCTGTCGGCATGAATTTCTTCTCTTCAATCGCCACATAACCGCGTTTCTGGATAGTCTCCAATGTAGGAGCATAAGTACTTGGACGTCCTATACCTAGTTCTTCCAACGTTTTGACCAGACGGGCTTCAGTATAGCGAGGAGGCGGCTGAGTGAAATGCTGCTTCGGCTCAATCTCATGCTTAACCAGATCATCACCCGCTTTGAGCGGAGGTAAATACTTTTCCTCATCCGTGGTACCGTCATCATTACCTTCAACATATACCTTCATAAATCCCGCAAAAGACACTTTGGAACCGACGGCTCTGAACACAGCAGTGCCTGCAGTGATATCTACCGATAGCGTATCCAGTACTGCAGAAGACATCTGACTGGATACAAACCGCTCCCATATCAATTTATACAGCCGGAACTGGTCACGGCTCATGTATTCTTTTACCATATCAGGTTCACGAAGTGCGGAGGTAGGGCGGATCGCTTCATGTGCTTCCTGTGCCCCGGCGGCTTTCTTGGAATACTGACGAGGTGCTTCAGGGACAAATTTCTCACCATATTTGGAAAGGATTAATTCTTTGGCTTCGTCCTGTGCGGTAACTGATAGACGAGTGGAGTCAGTACGCATATATGTGATCAAACCGACTGTTCCTTCTTTGCCCAGCTCAACTCCTTCATAAAGCTGCTGTGCCACAGACATGGTTTTGGCTGCACGGAAGCCCAGCTTACGTGCAGCTTCCTGTTGCAAGGAGCTTGTTGTGAAGGGTGCGGAAGGATGACGCTGTCTTTCTTTCTCTTTTACCTCACTTACCTTGAAGGCAGCATTTTTTATTGCTTCCAGTACTTCCTGAACATCACTTTCCTGGCCAAGTTCTTTCTTTTCGCCGTTCAGTTTGTGGAACTTGGCTTCAAAGAGTGAATCCCGAATGCCCAGCTTCGCAGTAATACTCCAATATTCTGTCGGTACAAAAGCCGAAATTTCATTCTCGCGGTCCATAATGATTTTTACGGCAACTGATTGCACACGGCCTGCGGACAATCCCTTTTTGACTTTCTTCCATAATAGAGGGCTGATTTTGTAGCCGACCAGTCGATCCAGAATACGCCGTGCCTGCTGAGCATTGACCAGATCCATATTGATTTTCCGGGGTGTCTTGAAAGCATCTTTTACCGCTTGCTTCGTAATCTCATTAAAAACTACCCGGCATTCCTGTGTGTTGTCCAGGTCTAGTGCATGTGCCAGATGCCAGGCAATAGCTTCACCTTCGCGGTCCGGGTCAGCCGCCAGATAGACTTTTTTCACTTTTTTGCTGGCATCCTTGAGTTCTTTCAGGATCGAACCTTTACCGCGAATCGTAATATACTTGGGACTAAAATCATTTTCTACTTCTACACCGATCTGACTTTTCGGCAAATCCCGGATATGGCCCATTGAAGCCTTTACGATATATTTACTTCCTAAATATTTGCCAATGGTCTTCGCTTTTGCCGGCGACTCGACAATAACCAATGCTTCCGCCATAGGTTGTTCCCCCTAAAAGTATTGTAAGTATACGTTTCCTTGAATCTGTATGGAACAAAACTGGCTTCGGAAGCGCACACTTAGTATGGTAAGCATACGTTCCATGAATCTGTTTCGATCATCACTTGTATAGGAAACATAGCTTATCTCTGATCCTTCTATATTAAATCACCTTATAAATTGCCCCTGGTAATTGTGATACCGCTTTTTTTATGATTAAAGATAACAGAACTGAATGCAAATGTCCAAAATCCCATCCCGTTCTGTGCAGCAGCTCATCCAGTGTAAAAGGGCCCTGATGCAGTATATGGTATAGGTGAGACTCCTCACTTGTCAATTTCTTTTCCCCAAGTCTGTGTTCCCCCACCGGCAGCATAGAGTCATTTTCTGTACCTTCTAAAGTCTTTGAGGGCAAATAGGACAGGTATTCTTCAATAATATCAGAAGCACCTGTAACGAGTTTCGCTCCTTGTTTAATCAGGTCGAGTGCTCCCCGACTTTTGGGTGAAGTGACCGGTCCCGGTACGGCAAAGACATCTCTCCCTGCTTCAAGGGCAGCGTCGGCTGTGATCAGTGAACCACTTCGGATATCCGCTTCCACTACCAGCGTTCCCAGTGCTAGACCTGCAATAATCCGATTCCGCTGGGGGAAAAGCCCCGGATGGCTTGGGGTTCCTATCGGATACTCACTGAGTACAAGTCCTTCACGCGAAATCTGCCGTTCAAGTTCCCTATTCTCTGGAGGGTATATCCTGTCGAGTCCTGTAGCAACTACAGCAATGGTACTGCTTTTACTCCCCAGTGCAGCTTCATGACAGACACTGTCAATCCCTCTGGCAAGTCCGCTTACCACCGTTAAACCTGCAGCACTAAGCTCCTGAGCCAGCAGTTCACCCACCTTACGCCCATAGGCCGTAGGAACACGGGTTCCAACCATTGCAATTGAAGGACGGGAAGCCAGCTCCAGATTGCCTCTATAATACAATACCCAAGGAGGTTGCGGCGTTTCTTTTAGTCTTTCAGGATAATCTTCATCAAGCAAAGTAGCCACAGCTACTCCCTTTTCCTTCATTAAATTGCAACGCGTATAGATCCAGTCTTTATTAAAATCAGCAACGAGCTTCTGAGCGATTTTCACATGAATCCCTGCTCGTACCCATTCCTCAAAATTACATAAAAATGCATTTTCCGTCAAAAGTCCCGCCCGGTGAATCCTATCGATGGTTTTCCAGCCAATCCCCTCTACTTCATTTAATCCAATCAACAGCTCACGTGCTTCCATATGTAGTTCTCTCCTTTTTCCGGAAAGCGTAGCCTTCCTGTATTGGCAGCCATTCACCGGGAGAAATGGGGCCGATAGCCCCCGATTCCCTGGTATGCGACAGACCGAACGCAAAAAAAGCAACCTTTTATCCCCATCAAAGAGAACAAAAGGTTGCTTACCTTATAAACTGATTATACCTAATTTGGCCGCAAATGTATTGTGAAATATCAGTGAGTCGTAAAAGCGTTCAAAATGCCGCGTTCTTCCAGGACGCTCACAAGAGTAGAGCCCATTTCTGCTGGTGTTGGCGCAACTTTGATACCGCAGGACTCCAGCACAGCAATCTTCTCACTGGCTGTTCCTTTTCCGCCAGATATAATGGCTCCAGCGTGTCCCATCCGTTTACCCGGAGGCGCGGTTACTCCACCAATAAAGCCGACAACCGGCTTGGTCATATTCTCTTTGATCCATTCCGCTGCTTCTTCCTCCGCTGTACCACCGATCTCACCGATCATAATGACAGCCTTGGTTCCAGGATCCTCATTAAACAGCTTCAAAATATCGATGAACTCCGAGCCCTTTACAGGGTCCCCGCCAATACCTACTGCTGAGGACTGTCCGATTCCGCGCTCCGTCAACTGGTGCACCGCTTCATAGGTGAGAGTTCCGCTACGGGATACAACCCCCACATAACCAGGCATATGAATATATCCGGGCATAATGCCTATTTTACACTCGCCAGGAGTAATTACTCCTGGACAATTCGGCCCGATCAGCACGGTAGGGCGTCCTTCCATATAGCGTGATACTTTAACCATATCCAGCACCGGGATTCCTTCAGTGATACAAATGACCAGTTCAAGACCGGCATCCACGGCCTCCATGATCGAGTCTGCTGCAAAAGCCGGCGGCACATAAATCACACTAGCTGTCGCTCCCGTAGCTGCCTTGGCGGCAACCACAGTATCGAATACAGGCAGACTGACCTCACTGCCATTCTCTAACGTAATATTGACAGTGGTCCCGCCTTTGCCGGGAGTAACCCCTCCTACCATCTGAGTACCATAGTCCAGGGCTCCCTTGGTATGGAACAAGCCGGTCGAGCCTGTGATCCCTTGCGTGATGACTTTCGTATTTTTATCTACAAGAATGCTCATGCTATAGTCACATCCCTAATTAGAATTGTCTTTACACAAGAGCTACTATTTTACGGGCTCCATCCGCCATAGAATCCGCAGCTACTATGTTCAGGCCCGATCCGGCGAGGATCTCCTTACCCAGAGCTACATTAGTGCCTTCCAGACGGACAACAAGCGGCTTGGTCAATCCCAGCTGTCTGGCCGCTTCCACTACTCCGCTGGCAATGACATCACAACGCATGATCCCGCCGAAAATATTGACGAATATTCCACTGACTTTGTCGTCTGACAAAATGATTTTGAATGCTTCGGTAACCTTTTCAGTTGTGGCACCGCCCCCTACATCCAGGAAGTTGGCCGGTTCGCCGCCGTAGTATTTGATAATATCCATGGTAGCCATAGCCAGGCCGGCACCGTTCACCATACATCCGATGTTGCCATCCAGTGCAATGTAGCTCAAATCGAATTTGGACGCTTCAATCTCCTTTGAATCCTCTTCATCGAGATCGCGCAGCTCCAGAATATCCTTATGACGGAATAGGGCATTGGAATCGAAATTCAGCTTGGCATCAAGTGCCATAACGTTTCCATCCCCGGTAACCACGAGCGGATTAATCTCAGCAATGGAACAATCCTTATCCACAAAAGCCAAATATAGCGCTTGCATGAACTTGACCGCTTTATTAACCAGTTCTGTCGGAATCGCTATACTGTACGCTAATTTCCGGGCCTGGAAGGTCTGCAACCCTACAGCTGGGTCAATAATCTCTTTGAAAATCTTCTCAGGATGCGTAGCCGCAACCTCTTCAATCTCCGTTCCGCCTTCCTCCGAAGCCATCATCACCACACGGCCGGAGCCACGGTCCACTACTAGTCCAATATAGTACTCTTTTACTATCTGGCAGCCTTCCTCAATCAGCAGCCTTTTCACAACCTTGCCTTCCGGTCCAGTCTGATGGGTAATCAGTGTCTTCCCGAGAATCTCCTGGGCATAAGCGCGAACCTCTTCGCTAGTTTTCGCAACCTTCACACCGCCCGCTTTGCCGCGTCCGCCAGCATGAATCTGTGCTTTTACCACCACCACCGGGGTACCCAGTGATGCCGCGGCTTCCACCGCTTCCTCCACTGTATAAGCTACTTTTCCGTTCGGTACGGCGACGCCGTACTTCTTAAGTACTTCTTTTCCCTGATACTCGTGGATATTCATACCGGAAGCCTCCTAAAGTATTGCGGTGGCTTAGCAGGCAGCCTGCTGCCATTCCGCTTTCCGTTTTGATTGTCCAAAGCCGGGTCCAGACCGGTAGAAAGTAATTATCCCGGTACATACAGAATACCCGTGCCGGAATATTATGAATTCGGCACAGGTTTCTGTCTATGGCTGCCGGGGCGAATATTTAGAGGAACCATTTCCGCCCAGAGCCATAATATGAAACCCAGAATATTGTAACATGTTTTAAAAACGCTTTCCTTAAAAACTTTCATGATTTATACATACATTTTCGCTCAATTTCATGCCGGAATGCGAACGATCGCATTGACTTCGCTCAAAGAACTATTTTATTGCACTGGTATTGGCTTCGTGCACACGGGCGAGCAGGTCCTTGAACTGACCCAGCAGACCCACAAATTCATCTGCTGACAGCATCGTTCCTTCCGCCATTTTACCTGGGATGCACGATGCTTCACTGCGCAGAGCCTTACCCTGCTCAGTTAGTGAGATCAGCACCTTCCGTTCATCCTGAAGTGACCGTTCGCGAAGAATCAGGCCGGCCGCCTGCAGCCGCTTCAACAGCGGGGTTAATGTGCCCGAATCCAGAAAAAGCGCTTCGCCCAGCTCTTTAACTGTACATTGGTGCCGTTCCCACAGGACTAGCATTACAAGATACTGGGAATACGTTAATCCAATCTTATCAAGATGAGGCTGGTACAGCTTCGTGAATTCACGGGAACAGGCATAAATGGTAAAACATAATTGATTCTCAAGCAGCAGCTCGGGGGTTGTGGTTGTCTCATGCATATCTTCTTCACCTGCCTTTATGGCAATAGTTTATCACAATTTCGTGTAAATATCATGTTAATAGCAAAAAATATATTGACTATTATTTTAATTGTGTTAAATTATGTTGTGTACAATACATTAAAGAATGAACGGGAGAGATTAATAATGATGACTATCCAACAGAAAATGTACGAAACTACAGTAAAAGCAGTAGGTGGAAGAAACGGTTATATTGAGTCTGAGAGTCCAAAACTGAATCTTACCATTAGCACTCCACGGGAAATGGGCGGCGCCGGAGGCGAAGGTACCAATCCAGAGCAGTTGTTTGCAGCAGGTTATTCCGCTTGTTTCGACAGCGCACTGAACATGGTCGCCCGTATGGGAAAAGTGAAAATTGAAGGCAGCGAAGTTACAGCGACCGTAAGCTTCGGTAAAGTTGAGGATGGCGGATTCGGCATCGCCGTTAAGCTCGACGTCCTGGTCAAGGGTGTTGACAAAGAAACCGCAGCACAGCTGGTAGAAGCGGCTCATGGTGCTTGCCCTTACTCCCGTGCAACCCGCGGTAATATTGTAGTCGAGATGAATGTGCTCTAAGAACTTACTGCACATCTCGTTAACATAACACAAGCTGCCTGGGAGACCAGGCGGCTTGTTTGATTTAATAATCTAACAATGAAACACTTTATTCTTCGGAGAATCACTCATCCACTACAACTTGCCTATCCAAATTACGGTACTGAACAGCTTCAGCAAGATGGGCAGTGCTGATATCTGCTGACCCCTCAAGGTCAGCAATGGTACGGGCCAGCTTAATAATCCGGTCATGCGCCCGCATGCTTAAGCCGAGACTTTCCAGAATATCATTCAATAATTGCCTGCCGTCCTTATGAAGCCTTGCATAACGGCGCAGAGCAGCCCCCGACAGCTCGCTGTTCCAGGAGATCGGCAGATTTCTATAGCGTTCTGCCTGAATAGCTTGTACCTTAAGAACTTCGGAACGCATCTCCGCCGAAGATATCGAGGACCCCTCCCCATTCCAGTCACTCTGACGCGGGACATCCACCTGCATGTCAATTCGGTCCAGCAGCGGACCGGAAATTTTGCCGCGGTATTGGGCAATCTTAGCCGGGCTGCAGGTACAACGCTGATGTATCCCACCGTTCCCCAAATATCCACAGCTGCACGGATTCATTGAACACGCAAGTAAAAATTGTGCCGGAAATGTAAACGCCGCCCGTGCGCGGCTGATCGTCACCACTCCATCCTCAAGCGGCTGGCGAAGTACCTCAAGCACATTGCGTGAGAACTCCGGCAGCTCGTCCAAAAAAAGCACCCCCCGATGAGCAAGGCTCACCTCTCCCGGCTTGGGTATTCCTCCTCCGCCGATTAATCCTGCCGCTGATATCGTATGATGCGGTGAGCGAAACGGACGGCAACGCAGCAAACCACTGCCGGTATCCTTCAACTTGCCAGCAGAACTGAAGATCTTGGTCACCTCCAGCGATTCATTGTCGTCCAATTCCGGAAGTATGCCTGGCAGCCGTTTAATCAGCATGGTTTTGCCTGTACCCGGCGGTCCCATCAGTATAATGTTATGCATTCCGGCAGCTGCTATCACCAATGCACGCTTTACATGGTTCTGCCCCAGTACATCACTATAGTCCTCCAGCATTACGTTCACTTCAGAGTTTACAGAATTAATATGAGTATTTACAGGAATGTATCTCAGGTGATCCAGAGAATAAACTTTAACGGGTGGCCGGTCTCTTTCAAGAGTGCCTGTACTGACCGTTACAGGAAAAGGCAGTTCCGGAACAGGTGAAGACAAGGATGAAAGCTCCCAAGCTGTTTTTATGGGAATAGCAGTTGTGTAGCCCTTAGCAGGTGTAACCAGCTCCGAATTAGCCTTCATTGGTTTCCCATTCGGGATGACAGCTAAGCGCTCCCCCTCTGTATTTGGCAGTGGCAGCTGCCGTAAATGCTCCGCTGCATATACAGTCATCCCGCTGATTAATGCCGCTTCAGCAGCATTGCCTGCCGGGACAAGTACAGCCTTCATACCGTTACGGCGGGCCGCCTCGACCATAGACAGTACCCCGGTAACCGGCCGTAAACTTCCATCCAGCGCCAGTTCACCAATTAATAATAGTTGTGCCGCTTCAGGCATATCCAATTGGCCACTTGTGATGAGAATACCAAGAGCAATCGCCAAATCAAATGCGGAGCCTTCCTTGCGGAGATCAGCAGGCGCCAAATTTATGGTCACCCGCTGTTGCGGATAACGGTAACCACAATTTTTGACGGCGGCACGCACTCTCTCCACAGCTTCCCGGATTGCTGAATCAGGTAACCCAATGATGCTTGTCTGCGGCAAACCGTTAGCCAGATCAATTTCCACCCCTATCATGACACCTTCTATGCCATACAGGCATGCGCTGTGCATCTTTCCATACATAAAAAAAACACCTCGTCTCTTGAAATACGCCCCTAAGGACGGATAGTATTCAAGAAAAGGGTGCTTCCTCATTTTCCAGTTATTCAATTATCCTTAGTATACTCAGGATCTATTGGCATAATCAACTGTTAACCAGTATTCAACGGTATATTTTCCTATAGTACATAAATATGCATACATCTATATAAGAAAAAAATCGTTATCCTTCCTCATTCACTACAACATGATCTCTGATTTGAGCAAAAGACAGAGGTGTATAGTCCCAGTGTTCTACACAAATATTAAAATAATTCTTCCCCTCATACTTCTGGCCATGAATATGACCGTGCACATTTACATAAGGCATATGCTTGTTCATGTACATAGGTTCATGGGAAAGAAAAAAGAAATCTTTATATACCAAAGGATACTCACTGACCTCATTAAACCCGGCCTCAAGCCACCAGTTCCTTCCCCTACTCCGGTCGTGATTGCCTAGGATCAGGATTTTATAGCCATTCAGGGCCGATACAATATCCCGTGTTTTGTCCAAATTTAAGAACGAAAAATCCCCCAAGTGAAAGACTGTATCTTCTGTCCCGATTACAGAATTCCACTTCGCAATCATAACCTGGTCCATTTCTTCCACACTGCTGAAGGGACGGGTCTCAAAATCAATAATCAGCTTATGACCAAAATGCTGATCTGAGGTGAAAAATGTATTCGACATTCCTTTTCCCCCTACTGTAATCAGACACGGCCGCTTCATTTTAGCGGTGATGCACTCGTCACTCGTTCCAGCTCCGTTTGGCAGAACGCTGACTATTCGTATCCAGCTTTATTAACTCTGCTAAAGGGGGCACTTCCTCGTGCTCTATAAGCCAGTGCCGCATCTCTTTGATGGCTTCCACCTGTCCATTTCCTTTGTCACGCCAGGTCAGCAGCTCTATTACACGAATTACGAGCGATAAAAGACTACTGTTGCTGCTCTGGGTTTTTTCAGCCCGGATTTTTTGGAATAACGCTTCATTCTCCCAATCAATCAATATCTCTTCCGCTATGGCTGGCCGCATAACGGTAAAGGTCTTGTTACACTCGCTGCAGCAAATAACGGAAACAGGCTCTCCGCCCAGCTCTACTACGATTTTGGTTTTACAGTATTGGCAAGTAAAAGTCACCTGTATATCCAACGGTTGATCGCTCACTCGGACAGCCCTCCTCATGGTTGCATTAAAAAGTTACAATAATGTTTACCCATTTCTTCGGAGAAATGACCCATATTACAGAGGGTATGTCAAGACTGTATGTTTGAAAAGTCAACAAAATGTATAAAAATTTTCAAAAAGCATCCCGTATATGATGAAGGGATGCAATACTCCGGTCTTCATTCAGCATTACCGTGACGACATCAAATGAAACCCGGCGCTCATACTCGCTTTTCATATGTATGTATACCTGGGCGGTGGCACGCACCTGACGAATCTTCCGTTCATCCACAGATTCTTCAGGGGTACCCTGAAGCGGGCTTCCACTGCGGCTTCGCACTTCAATAAAAACAAGTACTTCACCGTGTTCAGCAATGATATCCAGCTCCCCGCTGCGGCAGCGCCAATTACGTTCTATAATCCGGTAGCCTTGGGAGGATAAATATTGGAGAGCGGCTTTCTCGCCATCAGCACCTTTTTGCTTGCGGGTATAAGGATTTCCAGGCGAAACCCCACTCACTTCTGCCTCCGTGTAACAGCTGAGCGGTCACTCTGATAGACAAAGCTCAAAATTTCCGCAACCAGCTGGTAAAGCTGTGGAGGAATCTGCTGGTCCAGGTCAAGCTTCGAGAGCACTTCCACCAGGGCAGCATCCTCTTGAACAGCCACCCCGCTGTCCTTGGCCAACTGCAGAATCTTATCCGCTACCGCACCTTGTCCCTTAGCTACAACAACAGGCGCTTCACTCTGTCCGGGCGAATATTTGAGGGCAACGGCTTTTTTCCGGTTTTTCGAAATTTCATTGGAGGGCTCACTCATATACGGTAATCCACTCCCTTGTAGGAATCCGGCACATAATCTGCCAGCTTGCCTGAGCCACCCGCAATAGCCACTGACCCCGCACTTGGCTCTGGAAGAGGTTCTGTTCTTAGACTGGACAGCTGATAGCCTATCGATTCCACTGCCGCTCCAATCTCATCCTTGCGTTCTTCCAGAAGTTCTAACACCCAGGGTGTATCGTTATGCAGCTTCAGACTTACGATTCTGTCCACAACCTGCACATCTACCAAAGTCTGTCCCAACTGCTTCATATCCAGATCAAACCACAGACGGCAGTTGGATGCATCCAGTTCGCCTTTGCGGCCCCGTCTGGACTGAATATGAACGGAAGCCGTTTCCTGCCCATCCGGACCATGCAGCGGCAGGAACATCGTAACTTGCGCAAAGGGGGCCGTCCGGTCTGTATTCAAAAGCAGTTGCTGACCCGTCAACTGCTGCACCAGCTGGCCTGCGGCGTCCTTTACCGCGGCCGGCACTTCACTGCTGCCCAGCACCTGCAGCAGCACGCCCTTCAGCGTAGCGGCGGCTGTATCCTCGCCGCCAGCTGCACTTGCCAGCGCCGCCTGCGGCAGCGCTGCTGTGCGCCCTGCTGCGGCCGCAGGCACCGCCGCAGCCCGCACCTCAGCGGCGGCCAGCCCGCCGCCGCGAACGGCCTGCTGCTCGTGCTCTGCACCGAGCAGCTTCAGCACCCGCCCCACCCACGACTCCGCGTCGTGGGTGGCTGCGGGGGCCGTCTGCTGCTGCGCCGCAGCAGACGGGTTCTCCCCGCGCTGCCCAGCAGGCGCGGGGGCTTGCTCTTGCCCCGCCGCTACTGGCGGGGCTATAGTGCCCTGCGGCGGCTGTGCGGCCGCAGGGGCAGGGGCAGCGAGCTGCGGCAGCGTGCCGCGCAGCTCGGTCAGTACGCCCTGCAGCTTCGCGAGAAGGGCGACACCCGTGCTTGCAGCAGAACCTGCTGCTGCAGGTACTGCTATCCGTTCCGGCTGTGCCACGGAACGGATTTCCGCCCCTTCTGCCTGTTCCGCAGAAGGAAGAATGCCTGCAGCGGCAACAGTTCCCGCAGCTAAAGATTGGGCTTTACTCGCCTTCGGAGCATTGCCCGCCATTTGAGCGGCGCCTGCCTCATCAGCAACAACTTCACCACCCTGCACAGCAATCCGTGCTGTTTGGCCTGTCGAGACCTCAGCCGGCTGTTCTGCCTCAGCAGCTATATTGGCTGCCACCGCTGCAACTGCGTTTTCGGGAGTCTGCCCAGCTCTTGCAACGCCAACAGAAGTCGTTCCAGGTTGATCAGCGACTTCAACAGCTGTTGCTGTTTCAGCTGAAGCTGCTGATCCCGTAGCCGTGGCCGCTCCATCTGCACTAACAACAACTATTTGGCTTGCTGCAGGAATAACAGGAGCGGTAGCACTTCCGTTTACAGGCATTCCTGCAGAAGGTGGAGTTGCCGTTCCTGGAACAACACCTGATGTTGGCTGGCTGGAAACTTTCGGTCCAGCAGTATTGCCACCAGCCGCTTCGAACTCCTGCTGCGCCCATTGGGCGATCGCCGTTTCAAGCTGAGCCACCAGCTCATGAAGCTTAGGCCCAAACACGGCTTGCTGAAGTCCTTTCACACTTTCTGCCGTAACAGGGAGTCCACGTTTTACCGAGATGACGGCCGCCTCCAGCCACTCCGATGCTGGAACATTAGGTGGTTTGGCGCTCATAACAGCGTCCAGCTTCACTGCCGTTTCTTTGGTCAGAGGGATGCCTCCAGATACCATTGCCTGAATAATTTCCTTTCCTGCCTTGGAATCTGTAAGTCCAAGCGATTCCATTGCTTCCCCCATACTTTGAGGTGAAGCCAGAGCGGCCTCACTGGAGGAGACGGGTTTTAATACTGGCAAACCGCCTTCTCCCGGAGGAGCAACCTGCAAATTCAGTGTTTGCCCGGGTTGCAGCGGCGTCTCCAGTTCCGCACGGACTGGAGTGCCTTGAATCTGCACCACCGCCTCTTTACCAGAATCAGATACACTAAGTACCACACCGCGGACAACCTGGCCTTCCTTTAGCTCTACCGCCTTGGGTTCACCTGGTTTTTGGTCTCCAAGCAATCCACGAATCAGAGATCCGATGTTCATGCCGTGCTCCCCTCCTTTCGTCTATTTCTTTCTATATATATCGGTATTTCAAGACGTTTTATAAGAAACGCATCTCACCCAAGTTTCGCTTAAGATAAGCACATGATCGCAATTCCAATTATATATAAATACACATTAATTCATTCAATAGGATAGCCTGTAGATTTGCATCTCCCTATTCTTAAAAAAGCGTCAGTTCGTCTGAAAGAATTCTCCCCAGAAAGCTGCGGCGGTGCATAGGCGTCGGTCCCAGCGCCAGGATCTGTTCTCTATGCAGTTTTGTCGCATAACCTTTATGTATTTTAATACCATAGTCCGGGTATAATTCATCCCAGAGACCTTCGCAGAGCCGGTCACGTGTAACTTTGGCCACTATAGATGCGGCGGCAATGGACTGACTGTTAGCATCCCCTTTAATAATCGCACGCTGAGGCAAGGGAAGATCCACCTTTTCCGCATCTATCAGCATATAATCAGGCCGATGCACCAGACCTTCTACCGCTTTTTTCATCGCCAGCCTGGAAGCCTGCTTGATATTGATCTCGTCAATCATCATAGAGTCCACATGCCCTACACTTACCGCCAGCGCATGCTCCATGATCTGCTCGAACAAGATCTCCCGCTTTTTCGCTGACAGCTTCTTGGAATCATCCACGCCCTCTATAATAAGACCTTCCGGTAAGATCACTGCAGCCGCTACAACATCCCCAAACAGACAGCCTCTACCCACCTCGTCAACCCCTGCTATATTCCGGTAATCCTGCTCCCAGCATTCCTTTTCGTAGCTTAACATATCTATCGAACTCACCGTTTATCCACCACCAATTCTTATTTCCCTATTCTCTGTACAAGCCAGCTTATCATAAGAATACACCGCGGTCATCCCACTTTTTGCTCAAAATACCCCTTCCAAATTCAGGATCATTCATGTATACATAACAAAAAACCATCCCAATTGCTCGGATGGCTCTTCCATTCCACATGATTTTGTATTTAAGGCGTTTCCAATGTGAAACGTCCCAACTTGCCAGCCCGCAGATCATGCAGCAGTAAGCGCGAAGCCTTTTCCAGGTCCACCCGGCCACCGCTGATCAGACAGCCCCGCTTACGCCCGACAGCTTCCATAACTGCAACAATTTCATCTGGATTCTCCAAGTCTTGCGGGAGCTTCTCGATCCCAAAACGCTCCTTGAAGCTTTCCCCATAATCCCCCACCAGATATTTCACCGCATAAAAAGCAATATCCTCAATATTCAGGATTTCCTCTTTAATTGCACCGGTTATTGCCAGTCGGTAGCCTACATCCTGATCCTCGAATTTAGGCCAAAGGATCCCGGGCGTGTCCAGCAATTCTAGATTGCCGCCCGTCTTAATCCATTGCTGTCCTTTGGTAACGCCCGGGCGGTCACCCGTTGCCGCGATATTTTTGCCAGCCATCCGGTTGATCAGTGTAGATTTACCCACATTGGGAATCCCGACGATCAGTGCCCGGCTCGGACGCGGATTCATACCTTTAGCAATCTGCCGGTCGATCTTCTCTTTCAGCAGCAGCTTGACCTGTTCTGGAATCTCTTTGATACCAGTGCCGGTAGCTGCATCCACCGGGTGCGCGACATGGCCTTCTGCCCTAAAATAAGCCAGCCATTTCCGTGTAGCCTCTGGGTCAGCCAAATCCGCCTTATTCAGAATAATCAATCTTGGCTTATCCCGCAAAATATCGTCAATCATCGGATTGCGGCTGGAAAGCGGCAGACGGGAATCGAGCAATTCTATACACACATCAATCAGCTTCAGCTTATCCTCGATTTGCCGCCTAGCCTTCGTCATATGACCAGGAAACCATTGAATGGCCATTGCCGTCACCTCCTTTGACTTCCGTCAACTTAATGGTTAATTACTGTAACATCTTTAATCGGCCAAAAAATGAGGTCTGCGCGGCCGACAATATCACTCAGCGGTACATAACCGATCATCCGGCTATCCGTACTGTCCGAACGGTTGTCTCCCATTACAAAGACATGCCCTTCCGGTACTTTTCCATCTGTAAAATCTTCATTCGGGAAATTCTTGTTATTGTACAACGCGTTGTTATCATGCGCCTGGTTAATCGCATCCTGAATATAGGTTTCATTCACCGGTTCACCATTTACAGTGACCACATCGCCTTCAACCTTCACTGTATCTCCGGCTACGCCAATTACACGTTTGATGAAATCCCTGCCTTCAGATGGCACATGGAACACAATAACCTCACCCCGCTGCGGTGAGCGGATGTCGTATAAGATTTCATTGACAATCACACGTTCCCCGGTATGGAAATTCGGCTTCATGGAAGGCCCATCCACAATAAACGGTTTGAACAAAAGCCATCGTATCAAAATCACCAGAATCAAAGCAATTGCAATTGCTTTGATCCATTCTAAAACCTCATTTTTGGGCTTGCGGGGATTCTTGCCGTCAGGCTCAACAACCTCACCTTGTCCCTGCTGAAAATCCTGCTGCATAGTTCACCGTCCTCTCTATATGCTACCCTCACTATACAACAAAAAAACTCCTACCAAAAACTCCTCCACGAATACTCCGTCAGGAGGCCTTTTCGGAGAAGCTGATCCAAAGGCAAATATAATCAAGATTTATATTAACAATTTCTTATATGTGAATAAAACGAAAGGGGCTTGATATCAAGCCCCTTTCCTTTGCCGCAATTTTAGCGACGGATTTCTTTAATTCTTGCAGCTTTACCGCGCAGGTCACGAAGGTAATACAGCTTCGCACGACGCACTTTACCACGGCGAGCCACTTCGATTTTCTCGATCTTAGGCGAGTTGATTGGGAAAGTTCTTTCCACACCAACACCGTAAGAGATTTTACGAACCGTAAAAGTCTCACCAATTCCACCGCCGCGACGTTTGATTACAACGCCTTCGAACAACTGGATCCGTTCACGAGTTCCTTCGATAACTTTTACGTGCACTTTCAAAGTGTCACCCGGGCGAAAACTCGGGATATCTTTGCGAAGTTGCTCTTGCGTAATTGCTTGTAGGATATTCATTTAGGACTTCCTCCTTCCGTACAGGTGTTCTTGCCTCTTCCGGAGAGACCATCGCTCTCCCTCATTATCCGCAGAGGACCACCGTATTCCACACAACAGAAATAATATTATCACAATTCCTCACGAAAGACAACTTTTTTTTCGAGATTCAGAGAGGCATCATATCACGTTTCTTTGCCTTTACTTTACAGTCCTTGCACAAGCCGACGACTGTCCCGTTATCCTGGGCATAGAAGATCAGTTTGCCGTTTTTCTTCTTACAAGAAGAGCAAGGCTGTTCATCAGTACTCTGCTTGGCTTTGCGGTGTCGGTCCATAGAAATCACATTACTGGTAGCGCCTTTTTTGGAACTTGAAGATGGTTTTCTCGGGTTGAGGTAACCAAAATACACAACCACACCAACTAATAACACAACTATAACTGCCGCATATTGCATTTGCATCATCCGCTCCCTTGACTGGTGTCAGTCTAATAGTAAACAGATCATCCCGGGCCTCGCATGGCTACGATAATACATTTATTCTAGCATACCTCTTCATCGAAATGTAGCAGACCAGATAACCTCGACTTTAGTCCAGCACATCAACCCGTCCCCGGCCCGTTTTCCAATATTTTTCCATAAGATAAAATGTGTATATACATAAGTAACAAGCAAATTACGGGGGGGCCTGAAATTGAAAAGAAATCGTAATCCAGCAATTCTCGCGGCAGTTGCCGTTTTCTCTATTGCATTGTTGTCCGGATGCCGGGAGCTTCCAGGCAAAGAAGCTGCAGACAAACAGCTGGAGCAGCGTCTGAATGGAAATTTCCAGAAGGAAACTTCTGAAGAAGTGAAACAAGGGTTGGACGAGGTTACTTCAGGTATTAAGCAAACAGTACAGAATACTTCCGTGAAGATGACAGAGGATATGAACGGGAGCAGTTTGAATAAAGTACTCGAGATTTCGGAAAAAACCAATTTTGCAACTGAACTGGTTCTTAAGAATAATGTGGGAGAAGTGAAGGTCACTTCCGGCAACAACGACTTCATCACCGTGAAGGCAACAGTCGTCCCACATTCTGGACTCAATCTGCTGACAAAACAAAATATTATAGATCACGCAAAAGTTACAGTTGAAGCTGACGGAAATAAGCTTAAGGTTTTCACCCATTCGAAGAATGCACCCGCAGAAGATCTATGGACCTGGGCACAAAAAGAATATGGCTCCTCCGATTTCAGTATTAGTTATAATATTCAAGTACCTTCTGATATAGATGAATACCAAATTAGTAATAATGTAGGTTCGATTCAGCTGCAAAACTTGAAAGGAACTTTCCATATCTCCAGCAATGTAGGGTCAATCGTTCTGGATAATGCTCAGTTAAGCGGAAGCTCGACCGTGGTATCGAATACAGGTAGTATCGATATGCACATCAACACCTTGAATTCCAGTAGCACTCTAAAAGCCAGCAGTGAAATTGGAACAATCACAGCCAATCTTAACAGCCGCCTAAAGTGCACTGTATCCACTAAAAGTGAGCTTGGCCAAATTACCGGGAATGAATCTGGAAAAACGGATTTCAACGGCGGCGGTCCACTAATCTCTCTGTACACACAGATCGGTTCAATTACAGTTCAATAGTCAACGAAATAATACAGGTGAACCAGCTTCACTATAGATATAACAAAAGCAGCCAATCTCAAGGGAGACCTGGCTGCTTTTGTTATGTCTTAACCCTAGATCAGCGCTATGGCCAGCAAGGTGAACAAGCTTAATGTCAAGATCTCGCTGCCGTATCCGTAGAACCCGCCATAATAATTTCCATAAGGATTAAATGCCGAAGTCTTCATTTTGCCATTGCCCTTTGTCTTCAAATATACATTGTTTCTGTCTACATTCACGATGATCCCTTCATGCCGTTTGCCGTCTGTAGTCATGATGCGAACTCTTTTATTCATACAATGTAAACAATTATAATAGGCTTCCACCTGAGAACCCCTCCCCATTCGTGATGCTGTATGTTATGCCCGGGGGGATAAGCCGGGAACGGCAATTGCCTCGTGGTAGACAGCAATAAAAAAAATAGCTGTGAAACAAAGAACTTGTGAACATTGTGTATCATTTTCGAGAAAAAGAGGTTATTATTAATGTAATATTCACAATTAGAGCGTTTACGAAGGATGGACAAATTTCATTTAACAGAGGAGGCAAATCTCATGAGTGCAGCTGGCAAAAGATTTATCAATGAAGGGGTGCTCCGTATCGCCTGGTTCATTATCTTTGCATCGCTTACCTATACTGTACGGAATTACACATGGGTGGTTGTATTATTTTCGGTAGTAGCTATCTATGCTCTCGGTTCAGGTATTGTGATGCTTGCGAAAGACCGTCAGGATCATCGCGATCATCATTCCAGGGTTTAGCAACGCTTAACCCCTACCGTGCTTATCCGCAGCACTTTCTCTGGACCTTTGGTTCAGCAGAAAGTGTTTTTTTAATGCATGCACCCACAGAGGGATATTTACAGCAAAAAGAACCACTTCGCGCCTGTTACTTACCCGGCTGATAGTGATTCCCTCTGTCTGAGATGCCACTTTGGTTAATCGGAGTAACAGGATTTGAACCTGCGACCTCACCCACCCCAAGGGTGCGCGCTACCAGGCTGCGCTATACCCCGACATTTATGTATTGCTGCGCTTTGTTCAATATACGCTTTAATCCTAATCGTAGAACTGAAGTGCCTTTCATTTACCTTCATTTTATATATACCGCAGACTAATAAAAGATTCAAGCATAAATTCCCTACTCTAAAAAACTATTTTTTTCTTAAAATTTATAGTTTTTTCGCAAAAGCTGTGCTATACTCTTGTCACAAGGAAAGGAGGTGCGTTCACATCAAGCATGACATGCTGAACGTATCCCTTACCCGGACCAACGGCTGAAGTTCTGGCACTGGTGGCGCGGGATACGGATCAAAGTTTTAACTAGCGCCTCGGGTAGAGAGACCGTCTTCGGACGGTCTTTTTCATTGCCTGCCCCCCATCCCAGAACGGGCTGCAAAACGCTGTATCGTTGTTATCAAAAAAACCACTACACCAGCCCCGAGTTCAGTCCCGGCTGAGGTAGTGGTTTTTATTCATGCTATATTGGTCTTATGATTTACGATTGGTATAGAAATCGATAATATCATTTACTGTGCGGAGCGGCTCCGCTTCCTTGTGGACAGTGTCCACGTCTGGCTTGAATTCTTCACGCGTATTCGTAGTCACTTATGTTCATTCCTTTCGATGGTTAAAATAGTTAGTTACATCTGAGATGTAATTTCCGGCGCCTCTCATAATTACCCCAAAAACAGGGTAGTAACGCACATCTGCTCGTATTTTTCAAATAATCTCTTAAGCTCATTCTCCTTTCAGCATGTACAAAGATTTGTATGACAGAAAAAAGCACAACAAAAAACGCCTCATCAACATAGTATACGTTAATAAGACGCTAAATATTCCATTTTATAGTAAATTTTACGTTAAAATATTTTTTTCAGCTTATCCAGGGCCGCCTTGTCCTTTATCGTCAGCTCAGCTGTCTCCAACAGATCCGGCCGGCGTTCTAAAGTGCGCTGCAATGCCTGCTCACGCCGCCACACTTCGATATTCGCATGATGTCCGCTTAGTAGGATATCAGGCACCTTCCACCCTCTGAATTCAGCAGGACGGGTATAATGAGGATATTCCAGAAGACCAGTACTAAACGAATCTGTCACCGCCGACGTCTCATTGCCGAGCGCTCCAGGCTGCAGCCGGACCACTGAATCAATCACTGTCAATGCAGGCAACTCTCCCCCGGTAAGTACATAGTCCCCGATTGACAACTCATCCGTTACCAGATGTTCTCTAATCCGTTCATCATAACCCTCATAATGACCACAGATAAAAATAAGATGCTCTTCCTGCGCCAATTCCTCAGCGATCTGCTGATTATAGGTCTGACCCTGAGGGCACATCAAAATGATGCGTGGTTTCGCCTGAGAGACAACAGCACTCCCGCTCTCCTCTGCAGCTTCTCCAGTGCTGTTCACTCGAAGCGATTCGTCCGTTTCAGCACTCTGCCCACCTTCTGAAGCTATACCCCTTGAATTCCCTGAAATTGCAAGCACATGTTCCACAGCGGCAAAGATAGGATCCGGCTTCAACACCATCCCGCCCCCGCCGCCATAGGGTGTATCATCCACACTATTATGCTTGTTTCCGGAGAAATCACGAAAGTTGACCGCGTTCAATGAAACAATCCCTTTTTCACGTGCTTTGCCTAGAATGCTAGTGCCGAATACACCTTCACACATTTCAGGAAAAAGCGTCAGCACATCAATCCGCATCATGGCAGCAGCCCTTCCATCAGGTGCACCTTAATCTTTTTGGCCTGGATATCTACATCTAGCACGACATCGTTGATTACCGGAATCAGGATGTCCTGACCCTTGGCCGGCTTTACCACCCATACGTCGTTAGCTCCAGGTTGAAGGATTTCCGTAATCTTGCCTAGGGGCTGACTGTCGTCTTCATCGGTATACACTTCGCAGCCAACAATCTGGTGAAAGTAGTATTCATTCTCCGGCAGCTCCACTAAGTCATCACTCGGAACCGTCAGCATGCTCCCTTTGTATTTCTCGATCTGATTGATGTTGGTATATCCTTTCAACTTAGCGATATACGTTCCTTTATGCTCTCTTGCCGCTTCCACCGTAACCTCGAATTTCGGGCTACCGTCCGCAGGAACCACGAACATTTTTTTACCCGGGGCAAATCGGACTTCCGGAAAATCGGTAGAAGATAATATTTTGATCTCCCCGCGAATTCCGTGTGTATTGACTAGCTTGCCTACGTTCAGCTCTTCCGTCATCTGACCCTCTCCTTTACCTATAGTTGTTGTGCAGCAGATTCCTTCTTATATATTTCAACAAAAAGGAGCCGGGATATACTATCCCTAGCCCCTCATTGAACGCATTCTTTAAGATAAAATATCCACGGTAACGCGTTTATCGCTCTTGACTGCTGCAGATGTGACCACGGTACGGAACGCTTTGGCGATCCTGCCCTGCTTGCCGATAACCTTGCCGACATCATCTGGATGCACAGAAAGCTCATACACAATCAGGTGTTCTTTCTCCACGGTCCGTACAGCCACATCCTCTGGATGATCCACTAAAGCCTTAGCAATAACTCCAACTAATTCTTCCATAGAGGACCCTCGCAATCAGTCATTATTTCTGTAACTTCAGCTCATGGAACTTCTTCATCACGCCTGCTTTGGAAAGCAGATTGCGGACGGTATCAGATGCCTGCGCACCTGTTTGAAGCCATTTAAGAGCCTTTTCCTCATCGATCTTAACTACTGCCGGTACTTCAATCGGATTATAATAACCGATTTCCTCGATAAAACGACCGTCACGAGGGGACCGGGAATCGGAAACCACTACACGATAGAAAGGCGCTTTATGTGCACCCATTCTTTTCAGACGAATACGTACTGCCACGAAATTCACCTCCTTATAAGAATATCGAAAATTATACAATAGTTAGACTAAGTCTGATCTATGGAACCCTTATATGATCAACGGAAAGGGAACTTCATTCCTTTACCGCCAAGACCCTTGAGCTGCTTCATCGCATTTTTCTTGCCGCCCTTGCCTCCGCCGCCCATCATGCCGGAGAACTGCTTCATCATCTTGCGCATTTCATCGAACTGCTTGATGAGACGGTTGACCTCAGCCACGTTGGTGCCACTGCCGGCAGCAATGCGCTTACGGCGGTTGTGGTTGATAATCTCGGGCTGGGCCTTCTCTTCCTTGGTCATGGAATGAACAATGGCTTCGACGCGGCCCATCTGCTTATCGTCGACTTTGAGGTCCTTCATGCCCTTGGCTTTGTTCATACCAGGCAGCATGTCGAGAATCTGGTCGATCGGTCCAAGCTTCTTGACTTGATCCATTTGTTCCAGGAAATCATCGAACGTAAATTCCGCGTTGCGCATCTTACGTTCCATTTCTTTGGCCTTTTCGGTATCGATATTGGCCTGGGCCTTCTCGATCAGGGACAGCATATCGCCCATTCCGAGAATACGGGATGCCATCCGTTCAGGATGGAAAGGCTCCAGCGCATCAATCTTCTCGCCTAGTGCAGCGAATTTGATTGGGCAGCCAGTGACCGCTTTGACGGACAACGCGGCACCGCCGCGGCTGTCGCCGTCGAGCTTAGTCAATACAACACCGGTGAGCTCTAGCTGCTTATTGAAGCTATCGGCAACGTTCACGGCATCCTGACCGGTCATCGCATCAACTACGAGCAGTACTTCGTCAGGACTTACAACGTTATGAATCTGCTTCAATTCTTCCATAAGCTCTTCATCAATATGCAGGCGACCTGCAGTATCGATAATCACATAATCCAGGTTGTTATCCTTCGCATGCTGTACAGCTTGTCTGGCGATTTCTACCGGACTGGTCTGATCACCCAGCGAAAATACAGGAACCTTGATCTGTTCACCCAGCACTTGTAATTGCTTGATCGCAGCCGGACGGTAAATATCGGCAGCTACCAGCAACGGGCGGTGATTGCCCTTCTGCAGCAGCTTAGCCAGCTTGCCAGAAGTGGTCGTCTTCCCTGCCCCTTGCAGACCCGCCATCATGATCACGGTCGGCGGCTTGTTCGACTTGGCCAGCTTTGCCTGGCTTCCACCCATCAGCTCGGTCAGTTCCTTGTTAACGATGTCGATGATTACCATGCCGGGAGTAAAGCTGTCCATTACTTCCTTGCCAATGGACTTTTCTTTTACCTTGGAGACAAAGTCCTTAACGACCTTGAAGTTAACATCGGCTTCCAGAAGGGCCAGCCGTACTTCACGCATAGCTTCATTTACATCATCTTCGGAGACTTTACCTTTGCCACGCAGCTTGCTGAACACATTCTGCAATCTTCCGGTTAAACCTTCAAACGCCATATGCAGCTTTCTCCCTTCATGCTACTCTAACCTCTGCAAACGATCCACGAGCTCCGTGAACCGCAGTGTATATTGCTCAGGCAGCATCCCATTCTCCGGCAGTCTGCGCAGTTCTTCTAAGTATTTGTTGCGGCTCTCATGCTTGCTAAGCAATCCCAGCTTTGCTTCGTAATTCTCCAGAACCTGCTCCGCACGTTTGATGTGCTCATACACGGCTTGGCGGCTGATTTCAAACTCAGCGGCGATTTCTCCCAGGGAGAAGTCATCGTGAAAATAATATTTAAGAAACGTTTGCTGCTTATCGGTAAGCAGGCGTTCATAAAAAGCAAAAAGCAAGTTAATCCGGTTAGTCTTCTCGAGCCTATTCTCCTGACTCATTAAGGGCACTCCCTTCGTCAAGGAAAAACACTTTACAGCTTCACAACGTCCCTTATGATACCTAAAACAAAGAAAGATGTCAAGCCTTTTTGCTTGTCATCTTGTTCTTTGTTCCAAAAGTGGATTATCTCCTTGCGGAGAGCTTAACTCAGTGGATCGGCAATACGTAAACCAATACGACAAAAAAGTGTACGATGGTACCCCCGAGCACAAACAAATGCCAAATTGCATGATGGTACGGGAATCCCCGCCACACATAAAAAACCGTTCCTAGTGTATACAGCAGCCCGCCAAACAACAGCCAGGTCATGCCCCCATCTGCCATCACCGCAGAGAGCGGGTTCCAGGCAATCACAATCATCCAGCCCATCGCGATGTAGAAGACGGTGGACATGAATAGGAATCTTTTCACGAAAAAGGCTTTGAAGAAAACACCGAATACTGCGACACCCCAGGCAATTCCGAACAAAGTCCAGCCCAGCGTGCCCCGGATGGCAACCAGCATAAAAGGTGTGTAAGTTCCGGCAATAAACAAGTAGATCGAGGAATGGTCCATAAATTCAAAAAAATCTTTAGCTTTCCCATCCCTAAGACTATGCACCAGCGTTGAATTAGTATACAGCAGCAGCATCGTAGCACCATAGATGGAGAAGCTGACCACATGCCAGGCTGTTCCATTCTGTACAGCGAAGACGACCAACAGCACCAGTGCTGCTATGCTTAATACAGCTCCAATCCCGTGCGTTACCGCATTTGCAACCTCTTCCTTACGACTGTATGTGTGTGTATTTGCCATTCCACGGTTCCTTCCATTCTGCGCTTTCCTTCTATTATATTCCTTTGCGCGAAGTCCTTCCACCTTGCTGCAGACGCCAGGGTCTTTGTGAGATTATAGACTATACAGCTCCGTATATTTAGCTTCTAGATAGTCGGCCAGATAATCAGGATTCAGAGGCTCACCAGTTACCTGTTCGATGATTTGTGATGGAGTCAGACTCTGGCCATAACGGTAGATTTTGTCCGTAAGCCATTCCTTGATCGGCAGCAGGTTACCCGCTGCTATCAGATTTTCGAGCTCAGGCAGTTCCTTCCGCATGGTGTTCAAAATTTGCGCGGCATACATATTTCCCAGGGAGTATGAGGCAAAATAACCAAAGTCCCCGCCGGACCAGTGAACATCCTGCAGCACTCCCAGGTCGTTGCTTGGAGGGGTAATCCCGAGATATTCCTGATACTTGGCATTCCATACCCCAGGCAGATCCTTAACTTCAAGTCCTTCATTGTAGATAAGCTTCTCAATCTCATAACGGACAATGATGTGCAGATTGTACGTCAATTCATCGGCTTCAATCCGGATAAAGGAATTCGATACACTGTTAATCGCACGGTAAAAGTCTTCAACTTCCACAGCGGCAAGCTGCTCAGGGAAATGCTGCTGAAGATCTCCATAGTAACGCTGCCAGAACGGACGGCTGCGGCCAATCATATTTTCCCATAGTCTGGACTGGGATTCATGGATACCCATGGAAGCACCTTGAGCCAATGGTGTACCCACCAGATCCCTGCTAATGTTCTGCTCATACAAAGCATGTCCGCCTTCATGAAGCGAGCTGAATACAGCGCTTAAGACATTGTCAAGCAAGTAGTTCGTCGTAATACGGACATCTCCCGGGTTCAGGCCGGTAGCGAACGGATGCACACTTTCATCCAGTCTTCCGGCTTCAAAGTCAAAGCCCATTTGCTCTAAAATGAATAATCCGAACTTCTCTTGCTGCTCCTTAGGGAAAATCTGGGCCAGGAACTTTGTATCAGGCTTGTTCTCGGATGCGGCTATGGCTTCGACAAGCGGAACAAGCCGGCTGCGCAGACGTCCGAAGATATCATCCAGCTTCTCCACCGTCAGATCGGGCTCATACATATCAAGCAGCGTATCATACCGGGAGTCTTTCACACCCCAATGGTCGATAAACTCCTGCGTGAAGGCAACGATTTTGCTAAGATACGGTTCGAAGGAATTAAAATCATCATTTTCCTTGGCCTCCTCCCAAATCGTCTGTGCATGGGCGGTGAGCATGGAGTACTCCCCATAGCTTTTGGAAGGTATGCTCTTGCTGCGCTCGTACTCTTTGCGGCAATCTTTAACGATCTTGTTCTGAATGTCGCTTAATTGGCTCGTGACTTCCGGGCGGCTGAAATATTTTGTGAACTCGCCCATCTCCGGTGATGTCTGCAGTCTAAAAATCTCTCCACTGATCAGTCCGATTGTATTCGAACGAATCTCCACCCCCTTACGTGGGGCTCCTGTACGCAAATCCCAGTGCAGCAAGCCAATCGCTTCCGTGTATCCGCTAATTTTGGATAATAGCTCGCTGAATTTCTCCCACTCTTCCTGGACCAATTGCTCCATCATTGAACACCCGCTTTCTCTGTTTTAACCAGCTCCCCTTGATGATACTTTTTTAAATACGTATAATCAAATCCAGAGGTATTATATCTTTAATTTGAAATTAGTGATCGAAGGAACTATGGCAAGAATATTCTTATGCGGGATGTATAGGGCACCAGTCTGCCTCTGGAGTTCACCCGAATCAAGGAGTATATTAGGAATTAACAATCACGGAGCAGGATGCTAACCAAGCATAAAGCGTATGCTCACATAACTTTTAGGAGGTAGCAGGTCATGAGTCAAATTACTGATATTTTGGAGTTTAATAAGAATTTCGTCGAGGAAAAAGAATACGAAGCCTATCTGACCAGCCGCTTTCCTGACAAAAAGATGCTGATCATCACCTGTATGGACACTCGGCTTGTTGAGCTTTTGCCTAAGGCTATGAATTTCAAGAACGGGGACGTCAAAATCATCAAAAACGCCGGTGCCATCATATCCCAGCCCTTTGGAAGCGTAATGCGCAGCGTGATGGTAGCCCTGTATGAGCTCGACGCCGATGAAGTGATTGTAGTGGGACACTATGAATGCGGGATGGCTTCGCTCAACGCGGACAAAATGATCAATTCAATTAAAGAACGCGGAGTTTCTGAAGAGGTGCTGTCCACTCTGGAGAACTCAGGAATTAAGCTCACCAAATGGCTGCGCGGGTTTGACAACGTGGAAGAAGGGGTAATTCAGACTGTGGAGCTGATTAAGCGCCATCCTTTACTCCCCCCAAACGTACCTGTTCACGGCATGATCATCGATCCGGCCACCGGAGCGCTTGAGCTTGTGTCTGACGGTTACGTGGAGAACAAGGCAACTCTCTGAAAATCTGCTGTTTGCGTGGATCTTATGATCCGCGCATTTTTTTTGCCCTGTGATCCTCCTCTCCCTTGCGTTGATTAAAATTATGATATTTTAAAATGGAACCACCCTTCCTTTCGTGCGTATTACTGAACAGATACACAAATACATGGGAGCTGAGGCTTCCAACACCTATAGGAGGGTGCTTGTACTCAATGAAACCAATGAAACGCGTAATGATGATCCTGATGACCTTTACCCTGTTTTTTGCAGTTACTGCTCCCGACTTTGCGGATGCCAGACGCGGTGGCGGCTTCAAATCCGGAACCCGCGGATACACCACGACTCCGAAGAAATCAACAACAAATAATGTGAAACAAAACGATAGCATGACAGGAACCAAAACCGGAACAGCCGCCAGGGCAAACAGAGGGTTTTTCAGCGGTGGAAGCTTAATGAAAGGCCTGATGATCGGCGGAATCGCCGGATTCCTCTTTGGCGGCATATTCGCCGGAATGGGCGCGTTCGGGAACCTGATCGGATTCGCCGTCAATATGCTGGCTATTTACCTGGTAGTAATAATGGTTATGTCCTTCTTCCGCCGCAGAAAGGAACGGCGCAGATTAGAGGAACGGGGTGGACGTTACTAATATGGGGACAACTGTTCTGAGCATGGACGAGATTATTAACGCCATCTGTATGCATATGGCGGAACGTAAGGGCGTTCCGGTGCAAAAGGTTCAGGTGGAGCTAAGCTGGGAAGAAGACACAGGATATACTGCAGAGGTGTGGGTCGAAGGCCGGAGCCAGTACTTGGTAGAGTCCAATATGATCGAGGCCATCCTGCGCTATATGCACAGTGAATATGGCATAAGGGCCTACCGTGAAGAGGTTCATCTAGAGCTGGATGACGAGATCACGGCAGTTGTAAATACGTAAATAATTGTGCACAAGGAACCGTCCGGCTATCACAGTGACCGTTTCAACCCTATCGGTTCAAAAAAATCAGGTGTGTCCCAATCAGCCTTTTCATGGCTTTTGAGACACACCTTTTTTACTAAAGGACACTATTGGTTATACCTATAGCGAAAGCGGGGCCCTCTATCGACCCAAGTTACTCATAAAAATATTGCGTTATTGTACCCGCCCCTCCGGCTACTACAACCTCCGCGTAGGCTCCATTAATCAGTGTCATTTGCGGAGGAACATGTCCGAAGTCCAAATCATAAATCACAGGTATCCGCAATTCTTCAAAGAGTTCCCTGTATACATCCTCAGCGGTATAATTCTCCATTGGTGCATTGGTGCCACTTCTGCCGAACATGACACCGGAGCAATGGTCGAACCAGCCGGCCAGCTTCATCTGTACCAAGGATCGGCGCAGATCGGCCGCATTCAGTTCGCAATTTTCCAGATACCACAGGATGGGTTCTTGGTGAAGGAAATGCTCCTGGAAATGTCGCACATCGCCGTAAGGTGTACCGATAATATGACGGATGATATCTACGCAGCCGCCAAGCAGCCGTCCCTTTAATGTGACAGTATCTCCGGATACCAACTTCCACACTGTTGGAATATGTAAATGAAACAGTGAAGGCGATGGTACGGCTTGCTCTAGCTCCTGATGATAGTTCACTGAGGAATGCTGGACGACCGGTTCCCTACTGTTGGTGGATAAAACCGTCTGCCACATCGCCGTCGTCTTATCCGAAACCTCAGCGCGCAAATCCCAAAAGCTTGGTCCATGTGCTGTCGCTATACCCGTTCGTAAGGTTAGGACGAGCAACAGCAGACTAATATCGGAGAAACCCATCACCCACTTAGCCTTCACCTGCCCATAATCAATATGCTCCAGCATCTCAATCAGCAGCTCCCCGCCCCAAGGCGGGATAATCAGGTCGATCCGGTCGTCACTCATCATCTGATTGAACTCTTTGCCGCGCTCAGCACCAGAAGCAGATTTTGCCTTGTCATGTTTAAAGACCGTATCTCCGCAAATGACGTGATAACCTCTTTCTTCCATACGGGTAACCGCTTTGCCGAACAGCTCCGCAGTTTGGGGGCCAACACCCGAAGAGGCTGCAGTCACACCTATCGTTGCCCCTTTTTCAAGTACAGGGTATGTAATCATTTTTGAACCTCCTGAAATTACGTGTATCTTAGTCTACCATAATTACTTATCTCCACAAATACAAGTTAAGCACATCCTCCCATTTACAAAAAAAAGACATGAGCCGAGGATTCGGCGTACTGCCGTTGATCCGGTTCATGTCTTGTGGGGCTGCGTAGAATCAAATTAATGAAATGGCCAGCAGTTCGAACAATACCAGCGGAAGGATGACATTGTTATTCACCACTCCCGGGTAAGGATAACCTGGCCCTGGATAGGGCTTGAAATAAGGATTGTAGTAACCCCGCACCATATCTGCAGTTTCGGGAATCTTAAGATACAGGTGTTTGTTGTCCATTCCGGCAATGGTTCCTTCATGCATCTGACCGTCAATCGTCTGAACATTGACATAGTGGTTTAAGTACGGCTTGCAGGAATGGTGCAGCGATTCGCGGACTGTGTGCAGATGATTCACCACAGCCGGATCAGCCTGATAGATCACCGTCGAGGGTTGACCGGATGGATAATATGACATTATTGCATAACCTCCGTAAATAGATTTGCTCCATTCTATGCGGATGCCCAGACCAGGGTGTCTATATCCGGAATTATAGCTGCGGAATAGCCAGCTTGTCGACCCGGACATTCACAACAGCGAGGGTGAGACCCAGCATGTTCTCAACGGCACTGCGGACATTGTGCTGCAGATTCACGCACACCTCATGAATACGGCATCCATAATCCACAATGACTTGAAGATGGACGGCTACCTCCTCCTCCGAGACTTCCACAGACATTCCTTTTGTGCTGAGTTTACCGCCCAGCCACTTGCTCAGATTTCCCGTAACTGAGCTTCCCGACATCCCAGCAATTCCCGGTGTATCCATAACGACATAACTCACAATAGCCGATATCACACGATCGGAAATATGAACAAGCCCCTTTTGACAACCTTGATCCATATCCATTCCTCCTCAAAATCTGCAGATCCAGTTCGGTACTATTTCGGAATCCGGATGGTGAATACCGTTGGTTCTCCCTCTCTGCCCTCTAGCGTAAGCGAACCGCCCATCTTCTCCACATTATTCTTGGCGATGGATAATCCCAGCCCTGTTCCGCCGCTTGCCGTCCGGGCTTCATCTCCACGTACAAACGGATCGAAGATCGTTGACCACAGCTCTTTGGGGATACCTATTCCATTGTCGGCGATTTCAATACAGACCTCTATATCCTCAGGGATAACGGTTACCCGAAGGCGAGTGCCTTGGGGATTGTAAGCCAGCGCATTGGAGATCAGATTATTGATAATACTTGAGAATAGCTCCGGATCATACCTTGCATAGACTTCCTCTTCGGGAACCTGGAGCTGAAGCTGGAAGTCTTTTTGTTCAATTTCGCCGTACGTGTCCGCAACAATCTCCCGCAGATGATCTCCAAGCTCCAGCCGTTCCGTATGAAGAATGAAATCCGGGGAATCCAGCTTCAGCAGCTCCAGCATATGCTGGATCAGCTTCGTCACCTGCACCGATTTGGTGTAGATATAATTCAAATACTTCGTCTGGCGTTCCGGGTCGGCTCCCCGGCCTTCCATCAATGCCTGCGCGTAGCCCTGGATACTCGTAATCGGCGTCTTTAGATCATGGGACAAATCCACCATTAATCGCTGCTTGCTCATTTCGGCCTTCCGCTTCTCTTCCGTCGTCTTCTCAATCACATCCGCCATGTAATTGAAGCTTTCGCCAATCCGCAGGAATTCTGTCTCTGCATAGAGGGCGATCCGGGTGCTGTAATGCCCTTCCATCATCTGCTTCAGTCCGAGATTCAGCACGCGAAGCGGCTTCTTGATGCGTCTCGTGACCCAATAACTATATACAAAGATCAGCATAAGAATAAGCGCGCTAACCATAAAAACATAAAAAAACACAGAATGGTTCAAATAGGATACCAGCAGTTCATTGTTAATGGATACTTTGATGACATGGCGGGGGATTTTGAGCAGAAGCCAGGCTGCCTGACCTTCTCCCTTCAACGGAGTAATCGAATAGTAATAAGGCTGATCCGTGCGGTTCTCCAGCCCCAGATACAGACTATTCTCATCATAGGCTCGTATCTGATCCTGCTTCTCTCCAATGACGCGGATTACCTGTTTGTCGGAATCAAGGAGCTCCAGCCATCCCCCGCTTTGCAGCAGCTGCCTGCTCTGAGCGCCGTCACCCAGATCTTCCCGGTAATTACCTGCTTCGACGGAAAGATTAGGATCTGTGAGCTGTTTATTTAGAATCAAGTGGGTGATATCCTTCTGGATAAATAGATAGACAATCAGTATAATCATCAGCAGCATACAGTTGAACAGCAGGAAATCCAGAGTGAGTGATGTCTGCAGCGGACGGTTATCCCTACTTTTCCACGGGTGCTTCAATTTTGTACCCCAATCCCCTGATCGTCTTCAGGTATTCCGGTTTCTTGGAATCACGTTCAATCTTGTCGCGGATATTGCTGATATGCACCATAATACTATTATCTTCATAGACGTAAAAGTCTTCCCATACGGCTTCGTATATCTTCTTACGGGTAAAGACCCGGCCCGGCTGCTCCATCAGCAGCTCCAGAATTTTGTACTCCGTTGATGTCAAGCTAACCGGCTCTCCAGATACCTGTACCTGACAGCTGCTCCGGTCAAGCAGCAGGCGTCCGAGCACGATTTGCTCCTTCTGCTTTTCTTGTACCGCCGGAGCGTCGAACTGGTGAACCCTCCGGAGCATTGACCCTACACGGGCAACAATTTCCAGCGGATTGAACGGTTTGGAAATGTAGTCGTCCGCCCCCAGCTCCAGCCCGAGGATTTTATCATGATGCTGGCTTTTGGCTGACAGAAACAGTACTGGAAAATGGTTGTTTTCACGGATGCGCTTCAGCAGCTGTAGTCCGTCCATGCCCGGCATCATAATATCGAGAATCGCCAGATCCACGGTATGGCTCTGCATCAGCTTGAGCGCCTCGTTCCCGTTCTGTGCTTGCAGGATGTTATATTCCTTCTCCAAATAGAGCTGCAGCAGCTCTACAATCTCCAATTCATCATCGGCAATCAGAATGGTGTACATCGTGAATCCCCCTCTATCTTATCCTGCATGGTGCGTTCATTGTAACTATAGCCCGGCATTCTTTATCTAGTCTAAACCAAATCTAAAGAATAGATAAAGTTTATGGTAGAAAAAAAGCCGCACACCGGGATAATTCCGGGTACGGCCTGACTGGTGTGGTACGGAGCGGTGGTTAAAAGGCCACACCGATCCCGCCTTCTCCGGCATAAGTACCCATCACAGGACCCATACTGGAGAATAAAATCTCTTTAAAAGGATGCTTCTCAAGAATACGCTCCTTGATCTCCAGCGCAAGTTTTTCGCAATTGCTGTGTACAATGGCAATCACGGCTTTTTCGTAATCATGCTGTTTGTCTTCGAGCTTCGCCAGCAGATGGGTTAATGCCTTCGGAAGACCCCGCGTCTTCTCGATCACCTCGACAGTCCCTTCATCGCTGATCTTCAGCAGCAGCTTGATGTTCAGCACAGAAGCTACAGCACCGGATAAACGGTTCAGACGCCCGCCTTTGATTACATTCTCCAGGGTGTCCAAGGTAAAGTACGCAGTCACTTCTTCGGCTTTGTTCAGTACCATTACCTTAAGCTCTTCCAGACTCGAGCAGGTAAGCGACCATTTAGCCGTTAAAGCAACAAGAAGGGATAAACCCCCGGAAAAGGTCTTGGAATCTATAATTTCAATCGCATTGGGATGGCCTTCTTCTTCATACATTTCTTTGGCAATCAATGCGGTCTGATAAGTGCTGCTTATATTAGATGACATACAGACAACCATAATGTCGGTGCCTGCTTCCACTTCTCTGAACTTGTTCAGGAAGACCTGCGGACTGGGACTGGCCGTCTTCGGCAGCTCTTTGGAGTCCCGCATTTTGGCATAAAAAGCCTTAGTATCCGTATCTTCCGGCATGAGCTCATGCTCAAAGTGAACTGGTAGATGAACGATGTCAACATTATATTTCTCTACATATTCAAGGGGTAAATCCGAACCGCTGTCGGTTATGATCTTGATGGGCATCAGGGTACTCTCCTTTCAATTCTATACTATTATAGCCAGTCTGATGGGCAATCAATAGTACATTTTATAACTTGTCAAAAAGCTTGTTTTATGCTAACCGATCTTTCTTAACGGTTCGTGATGTGATATGGTGAAAGTATGAGCTTACAGAAATGGAGTGTAATCATGAGCAAGGGAAGAGTATGGAATAAAGGTAAGCATAACGGACGCGGTCTTTCAAAGAAAACTATAGCGGTTGAGGAAACTGAGGGACAGCAGACTGTAGAGACATCTGAGGAGAGCTTCATTCCGCGTATTGATACGGTCAAGCCGATGAACCGCAGCAACTGGGTAACCCGGCCGTCCCGGATAACTCCCAAGGAGCCGGAGAAGCAGCAATAATCCAATAAGGGACATTACATTTCCAATAGGACAAAACAGGCAGCAGCGTATTACTTACGCTACTGCCTGTTTTGTCTATCTGTATGGGCTTGAATGACTGAACGCTGAACCTGCTGTCAGATTATCCATCACAAGTCTTCTATGCTAGAGATTCACACTCTTCATGTTCTGTTCGGGATAGCGGGTACCGGCTGCTACCCCTAGCGGCGCAGCATCATTAATACTCTTCAGATCGTCGCCACTCAGAGTGACTTCCAGTGAGCCGATGTTCTCTTCCAGATATTTAATCCGTTTGGTACCAGGGATGGGAACGATGTCGTCCCCCTGGGCCAGCAGCCAGGCCAACGCAAGCTGGGAAGGCTCACAATCCTTCTCTGCAGCAATCTCCCGGATGCGCTTCACCAGATCCAGATTCTTGGCGAAGTTCTCCCCTTGAAAACGCGGAGAAAAGCGGCGGTAATCGTCTTCCGCCAAATCCTCGAAGGTCTGAATTTGACCGGTAAGGAATCCCCGGCCCAGCGGGCTGTAAGGAACAAAACCGATGCCAAGCTCGCGGCAGACAGGCAGGATCTCATCCTCTACGTCACGGCTCCAGAGCGAGTATTCTGTCTGCAGCGCCGTTATTGGATGAACCGCATGAGCGCGGCGGATGGTTCCGGGTGCAGCTTCTGACAGACCGAGGAAGCGGACCTTTCCCGCCGTTACAAGATCCGCCATTGCGCCAACGGTCTCCTCAATCGGAGTGTTTGGATCCACCCTGTGCTGATAGTACAAATCGATGTGATCCACTCCCAGACGCCGAAGGCTGGCATCACAGGCAGACTTCACATATTCCGGGCGGCCGTTCACTCCGAGCATTTTCCCTTCTGCGCTCCGCACATTGCCGAATTTGGTAGCGAGCACCACGTTATTCCGGTGACCTTTGATCGCATGTCCCACTAGTTCTTCGTTCTTCCCTACGCCGTACATATCCGCTGTATCCAGGAAATTCACTCCCAGATCAAGCGCCCGGTGGATGGTACGGATGGATTCCGCTTCATCCCGTCCACTGTAAAAGTCGGACATTCCCATACAGCCCAGTCCAAGAGCTGAAACTTGCAGCTGACCACTTCCAAGAATTCTGGTCTTCATTTTCAAACCGCCTCCTTTATTCTCATTGATCATACCATTGAGGCTTCCAATTCTTCAAAATTTGCGCTTCCAGCTGGTGCGAATTGTTTCTATCCGATCCTCTGCCCTTTTACAGCTCCAGTGTCTCCCCGTAAGCAAGTGGTGTACCCTTGATTCCAGCCTCACTAAGCGCCTGAACAAAAGCACCCGCATCCTGCACGATCGGCGGGAAGGTATTGTAGTGAATCGGAAGCACTTGCTTGGCTCCCAGCCATTTGGCGGCGATTAACGCATGCTCCGGTCCCATGGTGAAATGCCCCCCAATCGGCAGAATCGCCAGATCGATGTCATAGAGTTCACCGAACATTTTTAAATCGCCGAATAGTCCAGTGTCTCCTGCATGCAGAACCGTGCGTCCTTCCGCTTGGATAATGAAACCTGCAGGCATGCCGCCGTAGATCACTTTCTGGTCCTCATCCAGTGTAATACCCGAGCTGTGAAAAGCATGAATCATTGTCGCAGTAGCAAAACCAAAATCAACCGTCCCCCCGATATTCATCCCAATGGTCTGGACACCTTTCCCTTGCATATAGCCAGCTAGCTCTACATTAGCCACAACTGGTATATTATTCTGTAGCGCAATCGGTGCCGCATCCAGAATATGATCCATATGAGCATGTGTCAGCAGCACCATGTCGGTCTTAATCTCCTCAGGTTTGGTGACTGCCGCAGGATTGCCTCTAAGAAACGGGTCGATAATCAGCGACTTGCCGTTCACCTCAATCTGTACACAGGAATGACCATGGTAAATGATTCTCATAGCTATCTCTCCTCTTCTCTAGTAGAAATTCAATAGGTAAAATGGACTCATCCGTGCAAAAACTCAAAGTTTACGATACAATGACACCAAATACTCAGAAGTTTGGAACGAAACTGGAACCTCGATATAACATATTTTATAACGTTCGTATGTATTTATGATATATTCATTGGTGCCTAATGTCAAGAGAGGTGTGAAGCACGTTGCTGTCTGTTGAAAAAACCATGCTGTTTCTGTTATCCAAGGTGGAGCAGATGGGCGCCCAGCAGTTTGTGGAGATCTACGAACAAAGGGGGTATACCTCCACCTATATCCGTAATGCCTTGTCCCGTCTGAAAAAAGAGGGTTATGTTGCATCCCCTTCGCGCTCCTGGTATCAAGTTACCGCCGCCGGCCTCGCCTACATCAATGCGATCAACAGCAAGCCTGCCCGTTATCAGGAGCAGTGGGATCAGACCTGGGATGTAGTCATGCTCGAAGTCCCTGAATCCGAACGCAAAAAACGCGATCAGTTTCGTTCGGCGCTTTTACAGCTGGGTTATGGGCTTTTGTATAACAGTGTGTACATTTCTCCATGGAATTACCGCAAGGAAGTCACCGCACAGATCGGGAAGCTTGAGCTTGAAGGCAAGGTATCGATCCTGCAGGGCCAATTCCTGGAAGGTTCGATTACGCCGCTCCAGGCACAGTCCATCTGGCAGCTCGATAAGGTCGAAGCGTTATACCAGGAGAAATCAGGCTGGCTGCAGCAGGAGTTCGCCCCGTTAATGAAAGATGCGCTTCATAAAGGGCAGGCGCTCGAGCTTTTCTTACTGTATCTGCAGATTGGCGAGGAGTTAAGCGGGATGTTCATGACCGACCCGTATCTCCCGGATGAACTGCTGCCGGACCATTGGTCAGGCAAACGTATACTCAGAGAAATGACTGAATATGGGAGCAGACTCGCAGCAGCGATTCCCCAGGATTCCTTTTATGCACAATTTGTCAGATGAGCCGTATGAGCTCCGGAAGAAGAAGCTGACCCAAGGTTAGCTTCTTTTTGTGGCTTCAAAAGGGCATTCATACCAAAAAGCAGCCCAAACCGCAGGCTGCCCTCTGTAATACTACACTTCCCGGTTCCCTGAAGCCAAAAGCTCCCTGACCGCTTCCATATTCGTAACCGGGGCAAGGCAGGCAAAATTCCGGCAGACATAAGCCGTGGCTTCCCCGTTAATAGCTGGTTTGTCTGCGAGGTGTGGCAACAGACGGAGAATCCCCTCAGTATCTCCTTCCCAGTTGACGATAAGCGCAGCGTCCGGCAGATATGCCTGCTGAACCTGTGCCAGCATACTGTGGAGGCCAGCGTCATCCCGCTTCCCGGAGAGTACCCATTCCCTTCCCCCGGAAGTCATGGCCAGATGGGCCTGCAAATACATGGCGTAACCCGTTGGATAATCCGTTGCAGCCGTTGCTACTAGTGCCGCTGTCTGTTCAGCAACCTTCTTCAGCTCCGCATCCTGATTCATCACTGACAGCTTCCATAGCAGCTTCGCTGCTACCGAGTTACCCGAAGGAAGAGCTCCGTCATATAATTCCTTGGAACGAATCGGCAGCTCCTCCCCATCATGCCCCGTGAAAAAGAATCCCCTGTTCTCTTGGTCGATGAACAGCTCCAGCAGTCCATTCTTCAAGATCAGCGTCCGCTCCAAATAGACGGCTTGACCCGTAGCTTCGTACAGTTCAGTCAGACCCCAGATCAAAAAGGTATAATCATCCAAATAAGCGGGAATCGCGGATTCGCCGTCACGGTAGCGGGCCAGGAGCCTGCCATCCTCTCGCCGGCGCAGCTTGTCCCAGATGAAATCCGCAGCTGCTATTGCGGCTTTGGCGTACTTAGGTTTTTGCAGCGCCTTCGCTCCCTTGGCCAGCGCCGCAATCATCAGCCCGTTCCAGGAAGTAAGCACCTTGTCATCTTTTGACGGATGGATACGCTGCTCCCGATAGGCGAACAATTTCTCACGCCATTCCTCCATCCGTGTCCGCAGACCCAGCGGATTCATCCCGAGCCGCTCTGCCATCTCATCTGGCAAACCCTGCAGCAGATTCGGAATATTCTCGCCTTCGAAGTTACCCTCAGGGGTAATCCCGTACACATGGCAGTAGGAATGCATATCCTCCAGGCCGAGCGCCTCTTCAATCTCCTCGCGGGTGAAAACGTAGAACTTGCCCTCCACCCCTTCGGAATCGGCATCCTCCGCTGAGTAAAAAGCACCCTCCGGTGAAGTCATATCACGCTCAACATACGCAAAGATCTGCTCAGCAATCTCCGCATACAGTGGTTTCTCCGTAATCTGGTACGCCTCCAAATATGCAATGGCAAGCAGTGCATTATCGTAGAGCATTTTCTCAAAATGCGGCACCAGCCACTCCCGGTCCGTAGAATAACGAGCGAACCCGTAACCCACGTGATCATACATGCCGCCCCTGTACATCGATTCCAGCGTTTTCTCTACCATACGCAGCGCTTCCGGCTGGTTGTATATCTGGCTGTATGCCAGCAAAAAAGACAAATTATGCGGCGAAGGAAACTTCGGCGCATTGCCGAATCCGCCGTATTCCTCATCGAACTGACGCCGGTATAGCTCATAGGCTTCGTGCAGCAGCTCTTCCCCGGGAATCCCCCGGCTGCTTACGCCAGCACTTTGAGAGGTCTTGCGATTCAGGGACTGAAGATCCGCGAGCAGATCATCCCCAAGCTTGTCCAGCGCTTCACCATCCTGCTCCCATTTACGGTGAATCTGCTCCAGCACATCCATCAGCCCAATCCGCCCGAACATCTGACGCTTCGGAAAATACGTCCCGGCATAAAATGGCTTCTTCTCCGGTGTGAGCAGCACGGTCAACGGCCACCCTCCGCTCCCCGTCAGCGCCTGACACACCGACATATACAGCGCATCAATATCCGGCCGCTCCTCGCGGTCTACCTTGATGGCGACATAGTTATCATTCAGCAACTGCGCGACTTCTGAGTCTTCGAAACTTTCGCGTTCCATTACGTGACACCAGTGACAGGTTGAATAGCCGACTGACAGGAAGATCGGCTTGTTCTCGGTTTGCGCTTTGGCAAAAGCCTCCTCTCCCCATGGATACCAGTGCACGGGGTTGTGTGCATGTTGCAACAAATACGGGGACTTTTCATTTATAAGTCGATTAGGCTGCTGGCCTTCTTTGATCTCCATTTATGTAGCCTCCTTATACGGAATGTGCCTTTGTTAGTATTACCCATTGAATGGCAAAAAGACACCAAGGGTTAGTGCCTCGGTTCGCTTATGTTCGAGTCAAATAACGGTGAATACTAACCTCTAAGCCTTATTACCACAACTAACAGTACAATAATTCCGAGCAAAATCAGCCAGCTTACTGGGTGACCGAAATTTAATCCCCAGCCGACTCCGAACCTTTTCTCGACGATTAGCTTTGAATCCTTACGATTGAAATAAATCATTCCTAACAGCCATTTATCATCATTATGGACAGGTCTGACATTGGAGTAACCAGCAGATCGCTCCAAGCTGCTTCCTCCCTGACCAGCCCAGAACGATAAGGCGAAGTAGTATAGCATGATAAAGGCTATTATGATTAGGATAATGGGGATAGCGAAATTGATGTTTAGCAGAGATATCATGCTTAGTTGCACGACGGAAAACGGAATAACTAATAAGAAGCTTGCTGTAATCATAAAACATGACCAAGTACGGCGGAAAGTTACGTCTTGCCTAATGGAACGGTTCGGATCAGTGGGTTGAGCCTGCTGTTTTATTCTGCGAATACTCCAATTCTCAAATGTGAACAAAAGTGTTATGAACACTTGTATTATCGTAGTCATAAACACAGAACTATAAGATTTATCTGCATAGCGGTCAACGTTCCAACTGCTGTTGTAATGAATCGGAATCTGATCAGGAATCTGATCGTAGTTGAGTAGCACAGTTACAATACTAACAACAATAATACAAACATGAATGAGGAACAAATTATTAGACAAGCCAATGTTTCTTTTCCGAAAACCAGTGTCCACTACCATGATTGATGGTTCCTGAGCAATCGGCAGCATAGGTAGTAAACTTTTCATTTTGAAATGATAGCTAATGTTTATGACTAGGGAGATTACGACCATGGCGAGAGAATAAGTGACAATGATCCAACTTTGTTGCTTGGCATGTTCATCACCGTATATTAGGCAGATGATACAAACAATGAATAAAATGGTATGCAAGGTGGCACTAATCTTAGCATATGACGCCCGCATCTGGCGCAGAGGCTCACTGTGGAATTGTACAGCGCTGACGGTGACCCCAAAACTAATCGTCTCTTTTGTTAAATAAGGCATGCTTACCATGAGTACAATGGTAGGTACAAATACAAAGATCATTATGATAACAGGCATTATCGTCATATCATTCACCTCCTCTTATACATAAGTGTGTATTCGAAAAATCTATAACCCTTATATCATCAGCGATTCATCACTATGCCTTTCGATTTAACATAAATTTTATTATAATCGATTTCAGTGACTATAAGGGTAAAATTAATAATTGATCCATTTTTTGTGTGTGGAGTTACTCATCTGACAACTGAATTATGGCAAGTACTTTAAGCAATAGAAAAAGGAGCCCTTTTACAGGCTCCCCTTCGACGGTGTTTGATCGTTCGAGTATCTTTAAAAGTCACACTTCACATCATTAGAAATACTTGGGCACCGCTAGTTCACTTTCCGTTTTAAAGGAATGCTACTAGGCGTGTGTGTTCAGAGATGCTCTGCGACACAACCCCTCGCTTTCATTTGACTTAGTGATTAGTTAAATTCCTCTTGTAGCCCTAGCACCGAATGGTCCAACGGAACCACACCTCTCTTCACACCGTCAAAAATATCTTGCACAGATTTCAAGCTTCTTATACATCGTATACTCAAACAATTTTAAATCGAGATCGTTAAATATTACCATATTATTCTAAATAAATGAATGTCTATAACCACACTTTGTTGTCCGTTAATAAGGAAAGTAATTTAGTATGGGCTGAAAAACTAAAATTAACAGGAGTGGAATTCACCGACATGCCACCAAAGACAGGTGGAACAGCCGATGGATAGGAAGATAGGCTTGAAGTCGCGCTTGGTGATTTCAAAGCTTCTTCGCACCAAGGAAACCAGTTCACAGGGTTATGCACGTGTTGCAACAAATACGGCGACTTTTCCTTGACTTATCTATTGGGTATTTTTTGAGTTGTCATGGGGCATCACCTCTTTTCGTGTTGGATATGGGTAAAGTATTGCTTAGGGTTAGTTTACCCAAAAAGGTGGGGAAGGCACATAAATAGAGATCTTGAAAACAATTTGAAATTGAGAAGAAGGAATCTTAAACCACCGTCACTGGTGCTAGAACAAATTGATTGTAAAATAACAGTTTAGTTACAGATATATGTGTAAATACCTATTTCATTTCACAAGAAATCATCAATGCTACTAAACGGTTTTTAATTTCAATAGATACAACCAAATTCATTCGGATGCAATCTTCCATAATAAAAATCCTCCAAAATGATTACCCTCAGCCTCCCTTCGCAGACTAATAATCCTATATTGTATAAATTTAATGCGTTTTTCGCATAAAGTAAACTTGGCTTGGGTGATGAGCAATGTACACAAGAATCCGTGACTTACGCGAAGAAAAGATCTGACGCAGCAACATATGGCTGAGCTTTTACAAATCACACAAGCCACTTACTCTCGATACGAGAATGGAAATCTGGATGTTTCGAGCGCCGTTTTAATTACGCTGGCTAAGTTCCATAAAGTAAGTATCGACTATATACTCGGTCAGACGGATAATCCTAAGCGCTACCCCGGCAGATAGAATAATAAGCAGCACAAACAAGCCCTTGTGATAATCACAGGAGCTTGTTTTGTACACATAAATCAGCTGATCGGCACCCTATTTCTCCTCCACTACAATATCCTTACACCAGATAATAAGTTCAGGCATTCCTTCTCCTGAAAAGAGCACATGGAGCTCAAAACCGTCATCCATGCGGTAGAGCTCATTATATAACCAACTGCTCCCTATAATCTGTTCATCCTGCTTCACAATTTCGGGTGCCACGAATGTAATATGATTCAGACTGGTGAATCCACCTTGTGTGTCTAAGCGGATGACTATATCTTGGACAGACTCGATTTCTGTCACTCTGCAATCGTGGAATTGAAATTTGTCGCGGATGTAATCCGGAATCTGTTCTGCCTGCATTGCTTCCTTGTACTCATTCAGAACAGAGTGCATCTGACTTTCATTAGCCAAGCTCTGATGCTTCAACTGGTGCAGGATTTCCTTGGTGCAGTACCCCAGTGTGAACACCCGTATATCGGCAATCTGCTCATACAGCTCTCCCGGCAACCGCTTAGCTAGCTCACTGCAGTTCCATCCGTGAATGTCTTTGAATTGTTGTCTGCAGCTTGATCTGTCAAAAGGAGGCCGGGCATCATAATCCGCGATCAGTTTCTTTATCCGCATCTGTTCTTCATGCGGCATGTGGTACAACAGTCTATCCTCTTCTCCGATCTCATCGTTACCGAAGAGTTTTCCCGCAGGTACGAGCTGAGCTCCATTCAGTTCCAGCATAAAACGGGGATCAACATTATAGAGATCACACTGCTGCTTTACAAATTCTTTTTCTTTTCTCGCATAGAGCCGTAAATATAGGGCTTCGTCCTGTGTATACGCTCCGTTATGTACTCTTTTGCCGAAATGAAGTCCTGTCTGCTGGCATAGCCCGTACCATTCTTTTGTAAGATATCTAATGGCCTCTCACTCCTAATCTGAAACCCATACTTTAGCAAAAGGGCAACTGTCTGCTCTCTTTCCTAACTATCATATAGCTCTTTCATAGTAAACATAGCATGCATTCCATATTATTGGAAACTATCTGTAGTGAACAGTTTTACGTACAAACCAACTAAAGCTAAACTTGTCAAGGATTTTGTATTGGTGATTCACGTTCTTCTTGGCATACTATTTTTAAGCACGACAATGAACCCTCATTGGCGTGAAGGGCTTCCGTTTACGGAGGATGGCGTACACGTGATGGAGTAGCTTGTTGGCGCAGGCGATCATGAATACCTTGTACAGCTTGCCCTCTTTTCTTTTATTCTCATAGTACTCCTGAATCCTAGGGTTGATTCTCCCTCGAATCCCACACTGTACTGCCAAATATGATGCTCGGCGTAGCCTCTTGGAGCCTTCTTTGGTGATCCGTGAGCGGGTTCCTGTGAACTTACCCGAGATAAATATGCCAGGGTCTAATCCTGCAAAAGCCACCAATTGTTTAGCTTCTTTAAAATTTCAGGGGGAGTAGGAGAACAGTTTGTGTGGCGGGGTAACCCCCCCAAAAATCCCCTCATTCCCTCTGCTACTGCCATCTCATAGCACCTACAAAAATAGGCCAACCAGTAGTTTCTGGCTGACCTATTAATACGAAAAAACCTCCGCCAATTCCTTCAGCATAAGCTTCTAAAAATTGATTCACGCGAACATCTCATCAATGGCAAGTAGAATAGCCGACGGATAGGAATATAGGCTTGTTCTCGCGCCTCGCGACTTCAAGAGCCTCTTCCGACCAGGGGAACCAATTCACCGGGTTATGTGCATGTTGCAGAAGATATGGCGACTTTTCCTTTGCTAATCTATTGGGTACATTTTGAGTTGTCATGGGGCATCACCTCGTTTCGTGTTGAATTTGGGTAAAGTAATGCTTAGGGTTAGTTTACCCAAAAAGGTGGGAGGATGCGCTAAAATTGAAATAAGGCACCGCCAATGCGATAACAAATCACATCCTTAAATACTAATTACAGAACAAAAAAGAGGGGTTCCCCACTCAAGAATAAAAATCAATTGTAAAATAACTATATATTTCTTAACAAAACATGCATTTCCCATAATGCCTTGATAACTAGACAACCTAATGCAATGAGAAGCACCCACATAACTGTAGTAATCAACCACCCTGGCTACTGCTAGACCAACCTTCTTTAACCGTTGAAGAAATAATCTGATTTAACTCTTTTCTCCTTTTCATGTCATAATCAGACTCAATAAACTTTAGGCATTTCGGTCTGTTATATTCATTTCCTAATATGTATATCACTTTCTTATACTCTAGTTCTTTGCCTATGAAGTTATATAATTGCCACATTTGTTTCCGTCAATACTTATCGCCTCTCAAAAAGTTACTACAGGTGGCATATAATTAAGACCTTCAATTTATCATGTTTTTATTGTATTTTATATATCTTTACTTTTATAATAAAATGAATGAAGAGACTTTCTAACTAAGTCTCTTCATTCATTTTTTATTTCTTTGTTAAACTACTTACCATATAACTAGTTAGAATTATAGCTATTAATACGGCTATGAACATGTATATGATTTCTATTAAACTTTGATACATACTTGATGATAGTGTAATTAGATCGAAAATAAAGTATCTTCCAACCAAGTAAAAGATAAATGTAAGGGCTAAAAAAAGTAATATACTTATTATGCTTTTGATAGTTTGTCACCACACTTCGTATCATTGGATTATATAGTCAAATAGATTAGGTGCTACATCATTCGCTCTAGCTTCTTGAAGGTAGTCTAATGTTTCAAATTCCCCAGCCTTATTAACTACTTTGAATTTGAATTTCAACACATCTCCAATTGAATAATTCCCTGTAAGATCACCTGAAAATGCCCATTCCAATATCTCTTCATCTTTCGCATTAAACCCAAACACAGTTCTATCATTTTCTTTATCATAGACTAAAGTTTGAATTGTATCGGCTACGACAAGATTGCTGCCACTATCATAATTTTTGAATTGTTGGACTTCTCTATTTAATTTATTATCATACAATTGATCTTGTAGCTCTATAATGCTTAAAGCCGTTCCTTCGTCTAATTTAACACTTTTTTTATGATCATCAGAAGGTATAAAATAGTAATTCCCTTCTATTCTTTTTGCTTGATTTTCTATTCCATCAGAGTTTTTAAGCGTATATATTTTATTGGGATCTTCTGCTATAGATTTTGAACCTATTCCGCCATACTCAGCATCCCATACGCTCAACCATAAGTCCCAATTCATTTTGGCATCGTCTATCCATCTTATCATGTAGTTCCCATGATGTTTTGCAGTATAGTAGGTATGTTGTTCGTGTGTAGCTGTTTTACTAACCACATCTGTGTTAGTACTTTCATCTGTAATTAATACAGAGATCTTGTCGAGCCAATTTAAAACGCTTGTTTCAGGCCAAGTGTCAATAAGTTGATTTATAGCATTAATATACACTTGATGTCGCGCAGATGAACCATAACCAGAGTTGTCTTTATTATTAAAACCTACTGTACCAGAACTGATAGTAATAATATAGTCATAAACTGTCTCGGTGGCCTCTCTATGAAATAACCAAGTATTTGTAGCATATTTAAGTACACCAAATCCTGCTTTAATCCAAGTACCTGGTTGAATAGCCATTGTATCAACTAATTGACTCTCTTTAGGGACTGTTTGATTTGTTAAACCATTATCTTCTTGAGCTTGTCCTGTACTTGCAAAGCTACCAATTACCACAACTGATGCCATAAATGAAGCTAATATTTTCCTTTATTTCATAAATACCTCCCTTAAATAGTTTTTATTTACAATTACTTATTAACCAAAATAAGGTATTTAAACCATATAGGGAGTATTACTGTACCTCCTCGCATTTATTCTTTTCTGCTAAATGCACAACGACTACAGAAAATAATAGCAATCTTAAAAAAATGAAACAGTAACAATTTTTATTCCGTCAACAAAGCGGCTGAGCCCCCTTATGTTGGACACTGCACCTCTTAACCAGAAATTGCTCGAATTTACTGATTTATAACAAACACACCCACTTGCTCTCCAAACTGCCCAATCCACATTTGTCCGTTGCCAATCATAACACCTTCAGAATTAATAAATACTTTATCGAGTTTTTGTGCTAGTAACGCCTTCTTTACTTTAACAGTCATGATTTTGTCGTATTTCAATATAAAATCTTTCTTATTTTGGATTTCTATAGTTTTCCCCTTATTAGTCACTTTCAATGGGTACACCATCAAATTGGCTACCTCGGATTTGTTTCCTTCTTTGGTGTATTTCTGAAGCAAACTGAAGTTATGCTCAAATACGACTGGATTCTTGATGCCTGCGATTTCATAGGGATTGTTACTAATATTAACCGCAATCACCCCTAGCTTATTTTTTCGTTTACCCATCCACAAATCCCCATCCCCAACCATAACTCCCTGATAGTTCACAAATAGCGTATCCACTTTTTGAGTTAGTAGTTGGTCACGTACAACAGAAGTGAAGATGCGATCGTATTTTTTAATAAATTCATCCCTGTTATAAATAATATATTTTTTGTTGTCTTTGTTAACATTCATTGGATAGGAGATCAGCTCTGCCACTTCTTTTGGTTTATTATCTTTGACCGCTTTTTGTAACTTGGCAAAATAAGTCGTGAATTCTGCGGGGTCGTCGATGCCAGCAACTGCATAAGGATTATCGCTATCTACACTCGCTATGTAAGCAGGTGCTGAAGAATTGGTACCTTGCTCAGCCCAAGCCTGACCTGAAAATACAGTTATACCCATTGAAAAGCTCAAAATCATTGCGGCTTTTTTCATGCTAATGTTTATCATCTTTGTTTCCTCCATATTCCTTTCAATTTCCTGAAGCCACCGCTTCATATAGCCTATAGGTCCGGTTCCGACGTCCGAAAGCATGTTAAATCGGGCTTACTTCCGTCATATCTTTTGTCCAAAAAAGTTGTTTTCCTAAAATGTCCTGTTATATACTGGATATGATTCTGTGTGAGGTTTGTCACAACAATTAATCATTACAGAAACGGAGTGAACACATGATTCATAATCCATGGAAAATTGGTAAGCTGATTCTAATGACGACTGCTTTGACCTGGGTCCTGGGGGCGTGTTCTGCCAAGGATTCCAACGCAACTGAAGAAGCTGAGAATGCCACAGCTGCCGTTCAAGTTGAAGGAACAGAGAGACCTGAATATTTGCCAAAGGACTTTCCAATTCCGGATGATGCTGAAATAACCACTTCCCACTCAGAGCAAAATGACGGCAAGAAATCGGTTCTCTTCATCTTTAAATCCCAAGAAAAGCTCGACAAGCTGGCAAAAACGTATAAACAGTATTTCCAGGATCAAGGGATCAAAGATGCATCGGAGACCATTGATGAGAAAAACCTCATCATTCAAGGAGATACTGATGCTGAAAGCTGGTCGCTGATCGGTGGTCCGTTATCCACGCAGAAAGAGACTGTAGAACTGACCTTAACCTGGTCAGAGTTGTAATTTATAGAAAGTTCCAACAAGCGATCTTATCAAAGAGCCCGGTAAACGGCTGTGGTAAGATCGTTTTTTTTAGTTTAGTATTTTCGTAAGCTGTTTAATAGCTCTATTAATTTAGTCCTCCTATATACTACGAATTTATATTCTTCTTCATTATTAGTAGTTACTTTGATTCCATTTGGATGCACCTCTGGTTTATTGTATTTATTAATCCTATGCTCTTATCATACTATGAGTTGGAAGAAAATGACGAATATAGTTGTTATACTTCCCACGAGGAGAAAGCTCAGTGCAAATAAAAAAGGTGGCTCCAACCAGTGGAGTCACCTTTTCTTGATGATATTCAAAAAATAATTATTGCATGCCTTGCATGATCGCATTAATAATGTCCTGCTGGGTTATGGTGTTGTTCGTACGGTTAAACAGAGCAAATCCATGCTGGCCATTATAGCCATTGTCCCAATAAATCGGCACTGCTTTGTATTTTTTGGCTGTTGCTGTTACCGCTTTGGCAAAGGCTGCACGATAAATGTTATTGCTGGAATCGTAGGCATTTTTGTCAATGGAACCGAACTCACCAATCACGACAGGGTAACCTTGGGTAACAAACTTATTATACATCGATTGAAACTGCGAATTCAGGTAGTCCTCTTGTCCCCAGGTTGATTTTTTAGAGGGGTTCGTGGCTGATGCCCCCCATTGTGTAATCGTCCCTGATTCCTCGCCCGCAAAATCCCACGGGGAATAGTAATGCGCGGAGATCATGATTCTTTTTTCCGAACTAGGTATCGTAGAGGATCTATAAGTATCGGTTGGCAGAACAAAGCCGTAGTTGCCAGCGGTATAGTCAATATTCGTATTCCAACCCGGAATCAGCAGCCATCTTGCACTATTGTTACCGCTGGTTTGTCTGACCGTATCCACGAAGATTTGATTATAAGCATTAAGGTTGGTGTAGTAAGCAGAATTCGGATTACCATAAGTTCCATCAAAAACCTCGTTCATTGACTCAAAGATAAGCCGCTCGTCATAATTGACAAACTTATTGGCAATCTGCTGCCAAACACGCTTGTACTTGTCTTTAATGGCAGCCTGGTTGCCACTATTCACGAGAAGCCACCCGCCTTGAACAGAATTGTATCCGTCCCCGTGAACATTAATAACCACATACAGGCCTTCATTGTAGGCATAGTCTACAACCGCTTTCACCCGATCCAGCCATGCAGAATTTATCGTATAGGATGGAGCGCTTCCAATATAATTTAAGTAAGAAACGGGAATACGAATCGTTTTAAAACCTGCTGCTTTCACTTTCTTGATCAGTTCCGGAGTAATCACAGGATTCCCCCAAGCGGTCTCACTTGGCGTACCATTCGAAGATGCTTCCAGTTGATTGCCCAAATTCCATCCGGTGCCCATTTCGCTGACAATCTGCGAAGCTTGCAATGATCTGAAATCTGATGTAATGGGGGTGGCTGCAGATACTCGGGCACTCCATCCGGTCAACGCAACTGAAGCTAGCAACATAAGAGCTACACTGTAAATCCCGTATTTTTTTAGTTTGGACAGCATTTTAAAACCTCCGTTTATATTGTGATTATTCAACGTGCAAACGGTTACAAGAATCCGAGCTATAGTTTCTATATAATTACCGAATTCCCTCCTTTCCGAATAATGCAACCTAAATAAAGGAAATAACTTAGTGTTGCTATCAGAATAACATATTTATGGTAAATTAAGTACAGTATTTTCCAAGAATTTCATACAGAAGTAAAAGCCAAGCGAGCTCTAGCGTCGCTTATTCTATGCCGTGAAGCAGAAAGCGCTGGAAGCCCCGGTTGTTATGAAGTTGACGATAATTTCAACAATCGAATCCTTCTTACATATCATAAAAATAAAACCTGCGATGAAAGGACATTAAATACATGGAATATCTCGATATGCTGGCTAAATTAGGTATTGGTAATGCTCACCCTGGAGGATTCTCGGCAACCTTAGATCAGTTTGAACATCATCCCCTGCCCCCTGCTTCGCAAATTCTCGAAGTAGGCTGCGGCACAGGCAGAACATCTTGTTATTTAGCTGCTCAGGGTCATGAAGTAACAGGTATAGATATTCGTCCTGATATGATTGCAAAAGCAAATAAGCGGGCTGAAAAAGAAAATGTAACATTGAATTTCCTGGAAGGGGATGCCACTTCGCTGCCTTTTCCTAACGAATCATTTGATGTGATTCTTGTCGAGTCTGTCTCCATATTCACGGATACAAGGAAGGCTTTCTCGGAATACTTCAGGGTTTTGCGGCCTGGAGGCCAACTTTTTGACAGAGAAATGATCCAGCGTAAACCCATGCCGGTAGATATCAACCAAGAAATCAACAAATTTTATCACATTGATGGTTTATGGGATATCAATCAATGGTCAGCCCTGGTACAAACCATCGGATTTATTCACTCTCAGATCGAGGGACCCTTCAAATTTCCTAACTCAAGTCCAGAACTGTATGAGCAGCCTGATGCTCATCAACAAATTGATGCAGGTTCTTTTCTTGACCGATCCATTTGGGAAGTAAGCAATATGTACAACCGGATAATGGACAGCTATACAGAATATATCGGATATATTCTTGTGATTGGAACTAAATAAACAGGCTGTTCAACATGCAACAAAAAAAGAACAAAAGCCTACTAAATAGGCTCTTGTTCTTGCTTAATACACTTTCCAGGCCTTGTTACTAAACAAAGAAACCAGCAGATAAAATGATGACCAACAGAATATAGAGAACTAAAATTGCAGCTGTAGAAGTATATCCATGACCAACTTCAGCGCATCCCATTGATTTCCCCTCCTCTTCGCTTTCTAACACATGATATGCGCCGTCCGTTCTGAATGTATAGACTATAACCTATTTTACATGGAGGAATATATGTAAGACTTTAGCCGGCATAACTTTATCATTGACTATGGGGCTTCACGCACGTTCTTAGCAAACACAAGCGGACGTTGAATGGCCTCCCAATAGATATACCAGATATTTGGGTTTGTGAATAACCAGTGATTATGAAGAGCCGTTACCTTAATGTTTGTACGCAACTTAGTGGCTGCACACACTCCATTTACGACTTGGGCTTCCCCGCCAAAAATCTCGGCAAATCTTTTACACTGTGGACCTACACTCATATCCTATCACCCCTCACCGGTTGATAAGATATCGTATTTTGAAGCGATAACTTTGGTAACGGTGCATATCATTTAGTAGAAAAAGATGAGTAGATTAACCAGTTGATAAAGTATAGAGCCATTCACTGCCCATATATTTACAAATATTGATGTATATGCTATCTTTACTTTGAAAGCGCCATCATGAATCGGTAGATTGATAAGTTATTCATCATATTCCACATGGAAGGGAAGATGCACAATGAAGACTTGGTTCAAAAAGGCAAACGTAATGATGCTGGCAATCACTCTGATGCTTGGATGGATGACAGTGCCTGCTCATGCAGACACAGGCAGCGCACTTACCACGTTGGAATGCGAGTACGCCCAGCTTACCTCCGATCTACAAGTCGTGACACAGATTTACGGACAACCCAAACCCGGATTCACGGGGAGCGGATTTGTCTGGATGCAGAATGGCGGTACACTAACCTTCAAGGTAACTGTCCCGGAAACCGGTATGTATTCGATCTCCACCCGGTATATGCAGGAGCTCAGTCCAGACGGCAGACAGCAATCCTTATCCGTTAATGGTATTTCTAAAGGTTCATATATGTTACCCTACACCACAATGTGGTCGAAGTTCGATTTCGGCTATCACAAGCTGAACCAAGGTAGTAATACCATCCAAATAAAGGCTGGTTGGGGATTTGCTTATTTTGATTCCCTCACTGTGGATGTTGCCGCTCTTGATCCTTTGAATGTACAGCCTGTCCTCACTGATTCTCAGGCCACACCGGAAACACAGGCTTTGATGAATTATTTAACGGGTGTTTACGGCAAACATATTATCTCCGGCCAGCAGGAAATATACGGAGGTGGAAATGACGGCAATTCCGAGCTGGAATTCGATTGGATTCATAATCTTACCGGTAAGTATCCTGCTATCCGCGGCTTCGATCTTATGAACTATAATCCGCTGTACGGGTGGGAGGACGGCACAACCGCCCGGATGATCGACTGGGTGAATAACCGGGGTGGGATCGCGACAAACAGCTGGCATATCACTGTGCCGCGTAAGTTCACCACTTATCAGCTCGGACAGGCAGTGGATTGGAAGGAAGCCACCTATAAGCCTACGGAAACCGATTTTAAGACAGCCAATGCCGTAGTTCCCGGTACCAAAGAAAATCAATATGTGATGATGGCCATCAAAGATTTGGCGGAACAATTGCAGATTCTGCAGAACAACAAGGTGCCGGTTATCTTCCGTCCCTTTCATGAGGCTGAAGGCAACGGCGGGTTGAATGGCGAAGGCGCCTGGTTCTGGTGGGCATCGGCTGGCGCGGATGTGTACAAGCAGCTGTGGGATTTGCTCTACACTGAACTTACGGAGACGTACGGCTTGCACAACTTGATCTGGACCTACAACAGCTACGTGTACAGTACTTCTCCAGCCTGGTATCCTGGGGACGATAAGGTGGATATTATCGGTTATGATAAATACAATACGATCTACAATCGTTATGACGGATTGTCCGGGGTACCGAATGAGGATGCCATTACTTCGACATTCTATCAGCTCGTTGACTTAAGCGGCGGTAAGAAAATGGTGGCCATGACGGAGAATGACACCGTTCCAAGCGTACAGAATCTGACAGAGGAAAAATCGGGCTGGCTCTATTTCTTACCTTGGTACGGTGAACATCTCATGAGTTCTGCCTTTAATTATCCGGCCACCCTGACCACGCTTTATCAAAGTAATTATGTAATCACACTGGATGAGCTACCCGATCTGAAAGTGGACGATCCCACCCCAAGTGCGTCCATTACACCGGTAAATATTGAATTTGACAAATATGCGCTGACTCAGAGTGACAAAGCTATAACCGTGAATTCAAACGGCAATACATTAACTGCACTTCGGGCTGGCGCGAATGTATTGACCGTGAATCAGGATTATACCTTGAGCGGAAGTACACTACTTCTGAAAAGAGCTTTCCTGGCGGGTCTGCCGGTTGGCGAGCATTCGATTGTCTTTGATTTTAATCAGGGGCAAGATCCCGTATTAAAAGTCAAAATAGTCGATTCCACTCCGAGCGCCGCGGTATCTCCTGTGAATGCGACTTTTGATAAAGCGTCGAATCAAGCGCAAGATATTTCCGTATCTCTTACGCTAAACGGGCACCAGCTTGTAAATATCACGAATGGAAATTACACACTTCAATCCGGTCAGGATTATACAGCATCAAGCGCTGCTGTCATTCTTCGCAAATCCTATCTTTCTACGCTGCCGCTGGGCCAGAATACGATAACCTTTCATTTTAGCGGGGGGAATAACGCTGTAATTACAGTAAATGTATTGGACAGCGGTGTTCCTGTACCGGCGGGAGACCTGACGATCCAGTCCTTTAACGGTAACACTAGTACCTCCACTAACGGAATTTCACCCAAATTCAAAGTAGTCAACACCGGGGATTCAGCGATTCGGCTCAGTGATGTCAAGCTCCGGTATTACTACACGATTGACGGGGATAATGAACAGAACTTCTGGTGCGACTGGGCTAGTATCGGGAGTGCAAATGTAACCAGCAAATTCATTAAGCTGGCAACTCCGGTTGCCGGAGCCGATTATGTTCTGGAAGTTGGTTTTACAGGCACAGCAGGAACGCTTAATCCCGGCCAAAGCGCAGAGATTCAAGCACGGTTCTCCAAAACCAACTGGTCCAATTATAATCAGTCTAATGACTACTCCTTCAAGGCATCTAGCACTCAGTTCGCTAACAACGAACAGGTTACCGGATATTTGAGCGGTCAGCTTGTATGGGGGATTGAGCCGTAAGGACGTTTAAAAAAAGGGTTGGAGCAGGATACACCTGCTCCAACCCTTTTTGTCCACAAGACAGCTTCCCTGCCATCTGCACCCACACTCTCAAAAATAATGTTTGAAACCTTTAAGCCCCAAAGCCTGCGCTTTTAATGAAACTTAACCTATCGCTATTCCACATTTCTGCGAGATCTCTGGAGTACCCATAGATGGCACTTGGATGTTTTTGCTCTAATTCATCCAGAATGTTCAGAACATATTCTCTTTTTTGCATAGCTTCCTGTATATTTCCTTCCATCTCATCCGCCAAACCCGTCTGAAGGGTTGTGCTTATTCGGACCTCAGGAAACATCGAATTTCTAGTATGAATGACAGCGCTATACGTTTTACCTACTTCTGTAGCGGCAACAGCCAGTCCAGGCCCGACTAAACCTTGCTTATGACTGGTTACAGCCTGGTACGCCCATACAATATCCTCTATTTTGAGAACAACCAACTTAAAGGCAGTAATCTGCAGAATCCATTGGTCTGTAATATACACATTCTTGTATTTTTTCGTTCCATGCTTTCTAAGGTCATCATTTATGTACTGTGTAACTTCATCAAAAGATCCGTACAAGGAGACAGCTTGGTATATAGGATGTCGTTCTACGTTAACTATACGCAAAGCCAATTCGACAGCATTCATCACAGCGTAACGCAGAATAATCAATCCGATAATAAATAGAATTACTGGCACGAAATTCTCTAAAAAACTAGTTATAATACCTTTTACTGAAGCATCCTCTCTAATCTCTCCAACCATTTGCCCGAGTGCTTGCAACCCTCCGGATCCTATCAGGTAGACAGATATCCCCAGCACTAAAACTGTTACTATACCCAAATTGCGATTCGATCTAGTCATCTGTGAAGCCATAAAATCCAATTTCATCATCCCCTCCTAATTCTCACAAGAAATTACTTATCACCAAAATTTATATGCCTCCCAATAAATGACGTTAGTTATCATGATGAAGCTAACAATCCACGTCATCATAAGCTTTATCTTCTCTTTTCTTGTACAGTCCAGTTTGGTCCATTGTGCAGCCAGCATGACGGTGTAGATCACTGGTATAAGGACAAGTACCGCAATAAGTATGACACTCCATCGAACATCTTGAATCAGTGGTGCATCCGAGAATAACTTTAATGATATGTATACAAACAACATTGCTGTAGTGATGATAGAGACATTTACAATGGCACGGTATTTCTCAAATGTTCCAAGAAACCTTTTGTGTTTCAGGCAGTGAATCATACTGATCATCAGTGAAATTAAACTATATAACACGGACCCTATGAATAACAGCAGCAGTACTAATTTGGCGATTACTCCATAACCGTTCACTTCCAGATAGTCCTTGCCGGGGAATTGCAGAACTGTATCCTCACCTTCCGCAGCTGACGCATAAATTACATCCTGCTTCAGTCCACCCATATCTAACAGATACGAGTCTGTACCCACACTTGTAACGGTAAATTCAGGGCCAGGAACAGAGTATCCGCCTTCACCATTTGATATGAATTGCATGAGGCAAGCCAAACTGTAGAGCTTGGTGTAGCCTTTGAAGCTGGTTCTAGCCGATAAGTACATGCCCGATATATCTTTTCCCGTTACTGTACTCTTACTGAGCTTATATTTCCCAAAAACCAGCGGCAGAATGCCGCAGTTGAATACCGACTCGTGTTGCTGATTGGTCAGAATGATCGTACCTATACCCGATACAGGATCAAATGCAAGCCAGGAGGAACTTCCAATGGTACCCCCGTTGTGCCAGATGACAGGGACTCCAAACTGATCTGTCCAAAATCCGTGATAGTTCCTGACCGAAGTCCCGTCGGCATAGAAAAGAGAGGGTGACAGCATTTTAGCTAAAGTATCTGCATGTTCAAACAATGGCGATTGTTTCCCTTTGGCTGTAAGGAAGGCTTGCGCGAATCTGATAAAATCACCGGATGTCCCCATTGCCATTCCCGCAGGATATAATGATATATAATAAAGACTGGTTCCAAGCGATTTATTCTCTGTGGTATAGTTCTTCTCTTCCTTCCGCTTGTTGGCAACCCATTCATTATCCGAGATTGTAGCACCTAATGCCGTATGTTCCATGCCCAGTGGCTCAAAGATATGTTCATGTACATAATTATCAAAAGATTGCCCGCTGACATTTTCGACGATATATGCTGCCAGTGCAGCCCCCCAGTTGGAGTACGCAACGACCGTCCCCGGCTTATGTATCTGTTCTGGTTCTATCAGCTGTAAGGCCGCTCCGAGCTCCTTAACATCGGCCTTGTCCTTAATATACAGATCGGTAAACGTTTCCTGCCAGCCGGCGTTGTGGTTCATAAGATTCAGCATCGTTACCGGGGTATCATACTTAAGTTTCGTGAGAAATCCTTCGGGCAGATAGGTGCGGATATCTTCATTGAGATCCAGCTCACCTTTCTCGACAAGCTGCATGACACTTGCCCACACCAGCAATTTAGTACAGGAGCCCCACTCGAAGACCGTATCCTTATCATTCGCAATTGCATTCTCGATGTCTGAATAACCATAGGCCTTCTCCATTACTACATCACTATCTGTAAATACTGCTACTGATACCGCAGCGGTAGTACTCTCATGCTCCTCCACGTAGGCATCAATGACTGCTTCGATATTCGAATACGTGACGCCTGACGGCAGTACATCTTCACCTTCTGACGCAAACGCGGTTAATGGTGCTGACATGCACACGACAAGTGCAAGAACTATACCCAGAAATCTAATCATATAAAAACCCTTTCTTCTCGTTGCTGAAATCATACGTTCATCCGGTATATTTCTTTAATTTACTTGTTCCGCGCTTGTATTCATATGATCTACTTCCCTATCAGTTCTGCTATTCGAAAGGTTCTTCAGATTTTAACGGATAGAGCTGCCCTGGACTTGCCCATATCAGATGAACCATATTAAGCCAGTAGGATTCCGACTTATTGATTGCAAGACCTGACTCCCGCATCATCTCTGGAATGTTCCTTGTATGATGACATCCATAAATGCGGTATAACAGTGGATTCAATGCTTTTTGGGCAACTGAGACGGTAAGCTTCGAACTAATTCCATGCTCCAGCAAAAGGATCTGCCCGTCCGGTTTGCACCAGCGTTTGATTTTATTCAACACCATTAAGGGATTATCGTAGCTGCAAAAGGATAACGTAGAAATAATAGTATCAAATGAGTGATCCGGAAAATCCATTTCTTCAATATCTGAACAAATAAAATGTACATCCACCCGATGTTGGTTCGCTGCACGTTCTGCTTTCCCAATCATAGCCTCACTAAAGTCCGTTGCAGTAACCTTTACCCCGGGAGGATAATAAGGGAAATTCGCCCCCGCCCCAACCGCAAGTTCGAGCACCTCACCTTTTGCATGACTTAACAGATGTTCACGCCAGCGTTGTTGGCTGGGGTCCCCTGTCTTTTTCTCATATTGGGTTGCTTGCTTATCGAAGATACGTATTAATTTCTGCTTCTTCACCGACCGAATCCCTCCCTACCCATATGTGTATGCTCCCACGCTTGAGTTATCCAACTAATTCGCTAAATGTGCTGGCTAATCCTGCTAGATTTTACCATGCTGAATCAACAAGTCCACTCACACAGCTATGCGGAAAAGCTCTCTGCCAACCTGCAGTTGTCATATCTGTTAACTATAATTGGTAGTAAGATGGAGACGAATTCGATAACCTGTTATCAAGAGGTGAAGATAATGAAATTTCAGGATAAACTGCAGATTCTGCGGAAAGAAAAGGTACTGTCTCAAGAAAAACTGGCGGAACTCATCGGGGTTTCGAGACAAGCCGTTGCTAAATGGGAAATCGGTCAATCTTACCCGGATATGGTCAACCTCATCAGCTTAAGTGATGTATTCCGGGTTAGTATTGATCATCTGGTCAAAGACCATCATGACGAAAATTGCCTGTTTACCAGCGGTCAAGTGCATTTGCAACCGGATCATTCCGTCATTGATTTTCTATGCCGTGCCAAAAAAGCCACTTATGCTGCCAATGGAGCGGAGGCCGCTTCTTCGAGACCCGGGTCTCATGACTTGCATTATTCTGAGGGACTGCTTAGCTATATGGATACCTATCTGGGTGGGGAGAAATTTGCCGGAGAAGAAGCCATATGGTTGGAGGATCAGCCTATCTGGTCCATGAATTATGCCGGACGCATCCTTGCAGAAAGCTTCAGTGGAGATTTCCTGAAAGAAGCCTTGAGCCTGGTCTCTCAAGAATATCCGTACCGCGGCCCCCTGCTGCACCACAATGGTGATTATACTTACCATAGTGTGATAACCGGAGGGTTTGAATGGTTCCACGGTTATGAAGATAGTTTCTGCAATGGCATTAAGGTATATGAATGCATGTTCCATGGCGGGAGTATCCAATCCTAAAGGTAATTATTTCCGGCTACATATGAAACATAACGTAAAAAAGAAAGAGGAGATGTCCCTACAGCCATGGCTGCTGGAGCATCTCCTCAATTCTCATTATCTTCCTGAAATTTCGTTAACACCTATTCAGGGCCCAGTGGCTTCATCATATATATTTAATTCATGGATGGACCACCAGTTTGCAATACTTGAAGTTAGCACTATCTTGATGAACTGTGCTGTATGCTGATTAAAATCTACAATTGTCGTCATTTTGCCTGTCCCGGTTGCTATCGCAGTTCCCCAGTTCATACCATCATCCGAGATATAAACTTCGAAGTTTCTCGCGAAGTCTCCGCTGCTGCCTATGTTCACTTCCATCATGATCCGGCTAAAGCTTCTTATGGACTTCATATCTACAATAAGATATTGGCCGGTAGCCTGAGCGGCTCCTGAACTCCATCGAGTTGAAATTTCACCGTCAATCATATTAGCAGGCAATTCGCCGGTAAGAGGAGTGGACGGTGTCAGAGTCCATCCGGTCCGCACTAAAGCCTGTTTGGGATGAACAAGATTATCATATACTTTAAACTCATCAATGGACCACCAGTTCGCTGAACTGGACATAAGGACTATTTTGATATATCTAGCATTCTGTGCAGCAATATCCACAACGTTGTTCCCACTGACTCCTGATCCGCTTGCCACTGGGCTTCCCCAATTGATATTGTCATTGGATACGTAAATCTCATAGCTACGGGCATAATCGTTGGGATCATTCGTTGAATCCATCACAATGCGGTTGAAGCTCTGAACCGTCCCCATATCCACAACTAAATATTGTCCTGCCGCTTGAGTCTTCCCGGTGCTCCAGCGAGTGCCCAAATTCCAGTCAAATAAGGCAGCCGGGTCTGTTCCACTGGTGGAATTCGTGCTTGCAATCCATCCAGCTGAATTCAATACGGTATATGTTCCACTTCCAGCAAAGGTCAGCGCGCTCGCGGTGTTGCTCACTGTAGAGGTATTTCCTGCGGCATCCCTTGCCTTCACAGTATAACTGTATAATGACGAAGGACTCAGTCCTGTCTCAATGTAAGTGGTCTGAGTAGAGGTATTTAATAATGAGCCATTACGATAAATGTCGTACCCAACTACGCCTGTGTTGTCCGTTGAAGCGGTCCAACTTAGATTGATTTGGCTGGTAGAAACGGTAGTGGCCGTCAATCCTGCTGGTGCAGTCGGCGCTTGTGTGTCTATCAAAGTCAACGTTGTTGCACTTGCCGAATTACTTACTGCCGATGTATTCCCTGCTCCATCCTTGGCTTTTACCGTGTAGCTGTATAAAGTCGATGGAGTCAGACCCGTATCGCTGTACGAAGTTGACGCTGTTGTGCCGATCAAAGTGCCATCACGGTAAACATCATACCCAGCCACACCAACGTTGTCCGTAGATGCACTCCAGCTGAGGTTCACCTCGCTGATGGAGGAAGCCGTAGCGCTCAAGCCTGACGGTGCAGTCGGGGCTTGTGTGTCTGGAGGAGTCAACGTTGTCGCACTAGCTGCATTACTTGCTGCCGATGTATTCCCTGCTCCATCCTTAGCTTTTACCGTGTAGCTGTATGAAGTGGATGGAGTCAGGCCCATATCGCTGTACGAAGTTGATGCTGTTGTGCCGATCAAAGTGCCGTCACGATAAACATCATATTCCGCCACACCAACGTTGTCCGTTGAAGCCGACCAGCTGAGGTTCACCTCGCTGATGGAGGAAGCCGTAGCGCTTAAGCCTGACGGTACTGTTGGTGCTTGGGTGTCGGCTGGAGTTAACGTTGTCGCACTAACCGCGTTACTTACCGCCGATACATTTCCTGCTCCATCCTTGGCTTTCACCGTGTAGCTGTATGAAGTCGATGGATTTAGTCCCATATCGTTGTACGAAGTTGACGCTGTTGTGCCGATCATTGTCCCGTTACGGTAAACATCATATCCCGCCACACCCACGTTGTCCGTTGAAGCCGTCCAGCTGAGATTTACCTCGCTGATGGAGGAAGCCGTAGCGCTCAAGCCTGACGGTGCAGTCGGGGCTTGTGTGTCTGGAGGAGTCAACGTTGTTGCATTGGACGCATTACTTGCTGCTGATGTATTCCCTGCTCCATCCTTGGCTTTCACCGTGTAGCTGTATGAAGTAGATGGAGTCAGGCCCATATCGCTGTACGTCGTATTTGCGGTTGTACCAATCAAAGTGCCGTCACGGTAAATATCATATCCCGCCACACCAATGTTGTCCGTTGAAGCCGTCCAGCTGAGATTTACCTCGCTGATGGAAGAAGCCGTAGCGCTTAAGCCTGACGGTGCAGTCGGGGCTTGAGTGTCCAGCGGAGTCAACGTTGTTGCACTGGACGCATTACTTGCTGCTGATGCATTCCCTGCTCCATCTTTGGCTTTTACCGTGTAGCTGTATGAAGTGGATGGAGTCAGGCCCATATCGCTGTACGTAGTTGATGCTGTTGTGCCAATCAAAGTGCCGTCACGATAAACATCATATCCCGTCACACCAACGTTGTCCGTTGAAGCCGACCAGCTGAGGTTCACCTCGCTGATGGAGGAAGCCGTAGCGCTCAAGCCTGACGGTGTAGTCGGTGCTTGTGTATCTGGCGAAGTCAACGTTGTTGCACTTGCCGAATTACTTACTGCCGATGTATTCCCCGCTCCATCCTTGGCTTTTACCGTGTAGCTGTATGAAGTGGATGGAGTCAGGCCCATATCGCTGTACGAAGTTGATGCTGTCGTGCCGATCAAAGTGCCGTCACGATAAACATCATATCCCGCCACACCAATGTTGTCCGTTGAAGCCGACCAGTTAAGATTCACCTCGCTGATGGAGGAAGCCGTGGCGCTTAAGCCTGACGGTGCAGTCGGGGCTTGTGTGTCTGCCGAAGTCAACGTCGTTGCAGTGACCGCATTGCTAGCTGCCGATGTATTTCCTGCTCCATCCTTTGCTTTCACCGTGTAGCTGTATGAAGTGGATGGAGCCAGGCCCATATCGCTGTACGTTGTATTTGCTGTTGTGCCGAT